>DASYWA010000066.1:0-3262 GCA_035936475.1 Rubrobacter sp.
GAAGACGAGCCCTGGGGCGTGCGAGGTCGAGCCGCCGGCCTCGAAAAGCGGCCCCTGATCCAGGACGACGACGTCCTGCCACCCGAGCCCCGCCAGATGCGCGGCGGCGCTGCACCCGACGATGCCGGCCCCGATGACCACGACACCCGCCCTGTCTTCCACCGCTAACCCTCCGTCCGCTCCGCCGTCGCCCTGCTTGATCTAGAGAGAACCCCCCACGGCCTTCCGCCGCTCGGGGCCCGTCGTTGGCCTTTTTCGTTGCGCATCGCGCACCTTATTTCTATACGCGGCACTAGTAACATACGTCCGTATTGGAGTCAAGGCGTGCGCCTTCTCGTTGTTCCGACCCTCCGGCGACCGCCGGGGTGGTCCCAGACGGCGGCGCGTGGAGGGCGTCCCGTTTCACGTCAGCCCAGGTTGAGGATGACGGTCTTGAACTCGGTGAAGGTCTCCATCGCGTAGCGCCCTCCGACGCGCCCCACGCCGGACATGGACCCCGCCCTTCCGCCAAAGGGAAGATGGCTCTCCCAGTGGTTGGAGGAGGCGTTTATGTTGACCCATCCGGTTCGCACCGCCTCGGCGAAGCGTAAGCCCCGCGTCAGGTCGCGCGTAAAGACGGCGGAGAGCAGTCCGTAGGGCGAGGAGTTGATCGTCCGTATGGCCTCCTTCTCCTCGCGGATGATGGTCGCGGGGATTATCGGGCCGAAGGTCTCCTCCTTGGAGACGCGCATCCCGGTACCGACCTTGCCCAGCACCGTCGGCTGGTAGTAGAGGTCGGTGGGGAAGCCGGTCGCGCGGGAGCCGCCGGATATCAGCTCGGCACCGCCTTCGAGCGCGTCGGTGATGTGCCCGTCCATCTTCTCGGCCGTCGGCTCGTTGTTGAGCGGGCCGAGCGTGGTCGTCGGGTCGAAGGGGTCGCCGAGCTTGATCCCGCGCTCTATGGCGCGCCCCAGCTCGTCGAGGTAGGCGTCGTAGACCCTCTCGTGCACCAGGAAACGCTCCCCGGCGGTGCAGCTCTGGCCTGCGCCTAAGAAGGCGGAGGTCAGGCTCTCTTCGGCGGCGGCTTCGACGTCGGCGTCGTCCAGGATCACCATCGGCCCGTTGCCGCCCATCTCCAGGAGGAGCGCCTTGCCCGCGGCGCGGGCCGCCACCTTCTGCCCGGTCTCGATGGACCCGATAAAGCCGACGGCCTGGGTGCCGGGGTTGGCCGCCACCTCGTCCCCGACCTCAGCCCCGGGGCCGCAGACCATGTTGAAGACGCCGGCGGGCAACCCGGCGTCCACTATGCACTCGGCCAGCTTGACGGCGCACACGGACGTCGAGGGGGCCGGCACCCAGACCACCGCGTTCCCCGAGGCCAGGGCCGGGGCGATCATCTCGGCCGGCATGGTGTAGGGCCAGTTCCAGGGGCTGATGACGCCGACCACCCCGCGCGGGACCCTGTAGAGCAGGACCCGCTTGTCCGCGTGGACGGAGGGCGGCATCGACCCCTCGAGGCGCGTGGTCTCGGCGGCGGCCATCGTGAAGTACTCGATGAGCTCGTCCACCTCGCCGTAGGCTTCGGCCTCCAGGGGCTTGCCCTGGTCCAGGGTCAGGATTCGGGCCAGGTCTTCGCGGCGCTCCTCGATGATCTCCGCGACGCGTCCCATCGCCGCCGCCCGCTCGAAGGCCGAGAGGGCGGCCCACGAGCCCCAGGCATCGTTCGCGGCCCTTATGGCGCGCCTGACGTCCTCACGGGTGCCCTGGGGGACGGTCCCGATCTTCTCCCCCGTAGCGGGGCTCGTCGCCTCTATGCGGGCGTCGGACTCGGAGCCGGTCCACTCTCCCGCCACGTACATGGAGTAATCCGTGGTTGCGATCATACTGCGAGCTTCCTTTCCGCTAGCGGTGCGGGGACCGCCGTTTCCTTAACGAGGTCCGCGCACTTCTCCCCGATCATCATGCAGGTGATGCAGGGGTTGGTCCCTATCATTGTCGGGAAGACGGAGGCGTCGGCGACGCGCAGCCGGCCGGCGCCCCGGACGCGCAGTTGCGGGTCGACCACCGCGCGCGGGTCGTCCGCGGCGCCCATCCGGCAGGTACCGGCGGGATGGTAGACGGTGTTCGCCGTGCGGCGCGCGTACTCGGAGATCTCCTCGTCCGTCCTGACGTTGGGTCCGGGGGCGAGCTCGCGCTTGACCCAGGGCCTCAGCGCGGGCTGTTCGGCGATGGCGCGCGCGAGCTTGACGCCTTCCGTTATGACCCGGTCGTCGTAGCCGTCGGGGTCGGTAAAGTAGCGGAAGTCTATAAGGGGTGGGGCCGACGAGTCCCGGGAGCGCAGCCGCACGACGCCCTCGCTCCTCGCGCGCATCACGTTAGGTGTCAGGCAGAAAGCCTGCTCGGCGGTCGGGTAACCGAGCTGAACGGTGTTGAGGTCGAAGGCGCTGGTGCCGAAGTGGAACATCACGTCCGGCTCCTCGGCCGAAGAGTCGGTGCGGGCGAAGAGCGCCGCCTCCCAGCCCTGGCGCGACATCGTGGGCACGGGCCTCGTCGCCTCCCACATCACCACCCCCTCGGGGTGATCTAGGAGGTGCTCCCCGACGCCGGGCACGTCGGCCATAACCGGAACGCCGACGTCGTACAGGTGGTCCGCCGGGCCGATCCCGGAGAGCATAAGGAGCTTCGGCGTGTCGAAGGCGCCGCAGCAGACGACGACCTCGCGACGGGCGCGGAGCGTGCCCCGGTCGGTCTCGGCGCCCACCGCGTCGCCGTGGTCGTCGAGCAGGATGCGGTCAATTTTGGTGTCTGTAAGGAGCGTGAGGTTCGGCGGCAGCTCGCCGATGGGGTGGAGGTAGGCCACCGAGCTCGACTGGCGGATGGCCCCGCGCGCGTTGAGCTGGAGCCAGCCCACCCCCTCCCTGAGCTCTTCCTCGTTGAAGCGGATGGGCGGGAAGCCCGCCTGCCGGGCCGCCTCTACGAAGGCCTCGCTGCAGGTGTTGCCCGGCAAGACCGTCTCGATGTTGACGCGGTCGAAGAGCCTGCCGAAGTAGGGACGCACGTCCTCTGGCCCCCACCCCGCAGCACCGGCCCCCTCCCAGATCCTCAGGTCCACGTCCGGGGTGCGGAAGGCTATGGCCGAGTTGTGCGAGCTGCAGCCGCCGAGCATCTTGCCGCGGCTGTGCCGGATCAGGCCGTTCCCGCGCTCCTGCGGCTCTATCAGGTAGTCGTAGTCGAGCTCCGTGCCGAGCAGGTTTACCCAGTTCCAGAGCTCGAGTATCCGCCA
>DASYWA010000067.1:0-20364 GCA_035936475.1 Rubrobacter sp.
AAGGTCAAGGACCTCACCCCGGCCCACGTACGCGGTCTTTACAAAGAGAAGCTGCAAACCCTCTCTCCGCGCTCGGTGCGCTACGTCCACGTTACGCTCCACAAGGCCCTCAAGCAGGCCGTCTTGGACGGCCTGCTGCCCCGCAACGTTACCGAAGCCGTCAAGCCGCCGCAGATTAACAGGGAGGAGATGAACCCGCTGACCCCGGATCAGGCAAAGACGCTGTTGGAGGCGGCACACGCCGAATCCGAGCGTCTTGAAGCGCTCTACGTCCTGGCCGTCACCACCGGGTTACGCCAAGGAGAGTTGCTTGGGCTCAAGTGGGACGACGTTGACCTTGAGGCCGGGATGCTGCAAGTGAGAAGAACCCTCACCACTGCCAAAGGCGGCCCGGTGCTATCAGCGCCCAAGACTAGGGGCAGCCGCCGCAGCGTCAAGCTGTCTCAGACGGCCTCAGACGCCCTCGGGAGCCACCTGGAGCGTCAGCTAGCCGAGATAGATAGGGTGGGCTCTCTCTGGCAAGAGAACGGGCTCATATTCGCCTCCGAGGTGGGGGATCCTTTGGACCGGCGCTACGTCACCACGCACCGATTCAAGCCCCTTCTCAAGCGTGCGGGGCTGCCGCAAGTAAGGTTTCACGATCTCAGGCACACGTGCGCCACACTTCTGTTATCCAAGAACGTCAACCCCAAGGTGGTCTCCGAGATGCTCGGCCACGCTTCTATAGCCATCACCCTAGACACCTACAGCCACGTGCTGCCCGACATGCAGGACAGCGCCGCCAGAGCGATGGAAGAGGCGCTTTCGTAGCCTATTGCTGCCCTACTGCTGCCGAAGCCCCCGGCCATTGAGCCGGGGGCTTTGCTTTACGCTCGTACGTTTTGTGGGATTTTGCAGGTAATTCAGCAGTACCGGAGGTCGGGCTCGAACCGACACTCCCCTTCCGGGGAACCGGATTTTGAGTCCGGCGCGTCTACCAATTCCGCCACTCCGGCGCGTGGAACGGGAGCCATTATATCAACGTACGAAAGGCGGTCCGGGCGTGCGCGTCGGCTGCTTGACAAATCGGAGAATGCATATCCATAATGCCGCCTCAATAAGGATTTTTGGGCCGCCGTGGCGGCGAACTCGGGGTCACCGGAATCGAGGAGGAGAATTGAGGAACGCGCGTCGGGTAACGACTTTGGTGATGGCGGGGCTACTCGCGGCCCTGCTGATGGTGGGGTGCGGCGGCGCGAGCGGCGGCGGTGGCGGGGACTCCGGCGGTGGGGAGTCCGTCAAGATCGTCAGCGACCTTCCGCTGCAGGGTGCGAACCGCGCCCAGACGACGACGATGGTCAACGCTATCAGGCTCGCCATCGAGCAGCGCGACGGGGAGGTCGCGGGCCTCAAGATAGACTACGAGTCCCTCGACGACGCCACCGCGCAGGCGGGGCAGTGGGACCCGGCCAAGTGCGCCGAGAACGCGCAGAAGGCCGCCCAGGACGAGGAGGTCATCGGCTGGATCGGACCGTTCAACTCCGGATGTGCTGCCACCCAGATCCCGACCCTCAACGAGGCGGGCCTGGCGATGGTCAGCCCGGCCAACACCTACATCGGCCTCACGAAGCCCGGCGGTGAGCCGGACGAGCCGGACAAGTACTACCCAACCGGCGAGCGCAACTACGCCCGCGTGATCGTGGCCGACGACAAGCAGGGCCAGGCGGGAGCGGCGCTCATGCAGGAGGAGGGCGTGGAGTCCGTCTACATCCTCGACGACAAGGAGACCTACGGCAAGGGGCTCGCGGATCAGTTCCAGAAGGCGGCCGAGGAGCAGGGCATCGAGGTCCTGGGGCGCGAGGGTATCGACGGCTCGGCCTCCAACTACCGCTCGCTGATGAACAAGGTCGCCCAGGCCGAGCCCGACGCCGTCTACTTCGGCGGCATCATCGAGAACAACGCCGCCCAGCTCATCAAGGACAAGGTCGGCGCCGGGATGCCCAACGACGAGGTACTCTTCGTCGGGCCGGACGGCATCTTCGTGGACGAGCTCATCGGCCAGGCCGGGGACCCGGTAAACGGCATCTACGTGACCTTCGGCGGCCTGCCCCAGAGCGAGCTCTCCGCGGAGGGCCAGGAGTTCGTGGAGACCTACGAGAGCAAGTACGACGACGACCTCCAGCCCTACACCGCCTACGCCTACGAGGCCGCCAACGTGATGCTTGACGCCATCGAGCGGGCCGCCGAAGAGGCCGGCGGGGTGCCGGAGCGTCAGGCGGTCGTCGAGCAGGTCTTCGCCACCGAGGACTACGAGGGCGTGCTCGGGACCTGGAGCTTCGACGAAGAGGGCGACACGAGCCTCACCGAGCTCTCCGTCCAGAAGGTTGAAGACGACGAGTTCACCCTGGACCGCATCGTCGACGTAGCGGACCTGCAGTAACCCTATGTTGGAGAACCTGGGGACCGGCGGCCGGGGGCCGGTCCCCGTCTGCGGAAGAAGGTGCAGATGACGGCTGGCGAGGCCACGAAGAGTAGTTGGGCCGGCGGTCTCTTGAAGGGCCTCAAGGGCTCCAGCTGGGAGACGCGGATAGCGGCCGTCGTCGCGTCCGTCGTGCTCGTGTTGCTCTTGATCCAGGCCGTGCAAGAGCCCGGCCAGTTCGTCTCCCAGCTCGTCATCGGGGTGACCAACGGGGCCATCATCGCGCTTATAGCGCTCGGCTACACGCTCGTCTACGGCATCATCGAGCTCATAAACTTCGCCCACGGCGACAACTTCATGATCGGCTCCTTCGTCGGCATCACGGTGCTGTCGGGGACGTTCTTGGGGCTTGAATTTTTCGCCCCGATCACCGGCGACGGGGGGGCCCTGTTGAACATCTTGGGCGTCCTCATCGCGCTCGTGGTGGCGATGGTGGCGTGCGGCCTCCTCGGCGTCGGCATCGAGCGGGTGGCGTACAAGCCCTTGCGGAACTCGCCCAGGCTCGCCGTCCTCATCACGGCCATAGGCATGTCCTTTATCCTGCAGAACGTGGGGCTTATCTGGAAGGGGCCGGCCCAGGTGCCTTTCCCCGAGCTTATCTCCAGCGCCAACATCCTCCCCGGCGAGACGGTCATCTTCCGGTGGAAGGACCTGTTCGTGATCGCGGTGACGGTCCCCCTGCTCGTCGCCCTCTCCTACTTTATCTCCAGCACCCGCCAGGGCAAGGCGATGCGGGCCGTGGCCCAGGACAAGGAGGCGGCCTCCATGATGGGCATCAACGTGAACCGCACGATCTCCGTCACCTTCATGCTCGGCGGCATCCTCGCCGGGGCCTCCGGCGTCATGTACGGGCTCTTCAACGGCATCACCGTCTTCAACGTCGGCTTCACGCAAGGGCTCTTCGCCTTCACCGCGGCGGTGCTCGGCGGCATCGGGAACCTGAGCGGGGCGGTGGTCGGGGGGTTCTTGATCGGGATCATCGGCTCGATGGCCGACCAGTACATCGGCGTGCGGTGGACGTCCGTGGTGATCTTCGCCGTCCTGATCGCGGTTCTCGTCTTCAGGCCGCGCGGCATCCTCGGCGACCGCTCGGCGGTGCAGGGCGGGGGAGAGTAGCTTGGCCCGCTACCGGGGGTATCTGCTGCCGGCGGTCTTGATCCTCGCCGCGCTCGTCCTGCCTTTCGTGGACGCGGCGCTCGGCACGGACGCCCTGTTCACCGCCATCACCATCGCCATCTTCGTGATGCTCGCCCTCGGCCTCAACATCGTGGTCGGTTTCGCAGGTCTTCTCGACCTCGGCTTCGTGGCGTTCTACGCGCTCGGGGCCTACGTGATCGGGTGGTTCGCCTCGAGCCACTTCAACGGGGTGAGCTTCTCCTTCGGCTCGACGGCGACGTCCTTGAGCGGCGAGGCCCTGCCCGGGATACACGTCTCGTTCTGGTTGCTGCTCCTGCTCGCGGGTGCCTTCTCCGCGGTCTGCGGCATGATCATCGGCTTCCCGACCCTGCGGCTGCGGGGGGACTACCTCGCCATAGTGACGCTCGGGTTCGGCGAGATCATCCCCCGGTTCTTCCAGAACGGGGACAACCTCGGCGGCTTCAACCTCACGAACGGCACCATAGGTATCAAGGCCATAGACTCGCCCGGCTTCCCGTTCTTGCCCGACTCGCTGGACTCGTGGCAGCGCTTCAGCACGCTGGACCTGAACCCCTGGTACTACACGATCCTCGCGATGGTCCTCGTCACGATCTACGTCAACGTGCGCTTGCAGAACTCCAGGCTCGGTCGCGCCTGGATCTCGGTGCGCGAGGACGAGACGGCGGCAGCTGCCATGGGCATAAACCCCGTTACGACGAAGCTGTGGGCCTACGCCCTGGGCGCGCTGTTCGGCGGGTTCGCCGGCGCGTTCTACGGGGCGTTCATCAAGAACATTTTCCCCGACGCCTTCTCGTTCAACATCTCCATCCTGATACTTTGCATGGTCGTCCTCGGGGGGATGGGGAACATCTACGGCGTTATTCTGGGCGCCATCGTGCTCCAGGGCATCAACTTCTACGCCCTGCCTCAGCTGAGCACGGTCGTTCACGCCATCGGGGACGCGGTGGGCAGCGCGGCGATGAGCAACGTGGACCTTGCCCGCTACAACTTCTTTATCTTCGGAGTGGTACTCGTGCTGATGATGCTGCTGCGACCCGAGGGCATCATCCCCAACCGCCAGCGCCAGGAGGAGCTGCGCGACGACGACCCCGGCACCGGAGACGCGATGGGGGGCATCCGTGCCTGAAGGGAACGGTCCGACCGAGACGAGCCTGCTGGAGGCGCGCGGCATAACCAAGGTCTTCGGCGGCCTCGTGGCCGTCAACGCCGTGAACTTCGACATCCCGGAGCGGTCCATCGTCAGCCTGATCGGGCCGAACGGCGCCGGCAAGACCACTTTTTTCAACATGGTCAGCGGCCTCTTCGAGCCGAGCTCCGGGGCCTTCGTCTTCAAAGGCAAGGACATCACGCGCCTGAAGGCCCACCAGCGGGCGCAGATGGGGATCGGGCGGACCTTCCAGAACATCCGGCTCTTCGGCACGATGAGCGCGGTGGACAACGTGCTCTCCGGGATGCACACGCGCCTGAAGGGCGGCATCCTCGGGGCCATCCTGCGCACGCCTGGCACCCGGCGCGAGGAGAAGGAGTCGGCCGAGCGGGCGAGCGAGCTGCTCGACTTCGTCGGCATCGGCAACCGGCAGACCTTCGCGAAGAACCTCTCCTACGGGGACCAGCGGAGGTTAGAGATAGCGCGGGCGCTCGCCTCCGAGCCTACCCTCCTCCTGCTCGACGAGCCGACGGCCGGCATGAACCCGCAGGAGACCGCGCGGCTGACGGACCTTATCCGCAGGTTGCGGGAGGAGCGCGGGATCTCGATCTTGCTTATCGAGCACGAGATGCGCGTGGTGATGAGCATCTCCGACAGGGTGACGGTGCTCGACCACGGGGAGAAGATCTCGGAGGGCCTGCCCGCGGAGGTCCGCCAGGACCCGCGGGTGGTCGAGGCCTACCTCGGAACGGCGAAGACGGGTTAGGGCGAAGCTATGGCGCTCCTAGAGGTCCGGGACATGCACAGCTACTACGGGAACATCCACGCCCTTCGCGGGGTCTCCCTCACGGTCGAGGAGGGCGAGGTCGTCACCCTGATCGGCTCGAACGGCGCGGGCAAGACCACGACGCTTCGCTCCATAAACGGCGTCCTGCCGCCTCGCGGGGGGAAGGTAATTTTCGACGGCGAGGAGATCCAGGACGTCCCCGCCCACGGCATGGTAACGAAGGGCATAGCCCAGAGCCCCGAGGGGCGCAAGATCTTCCCCCGCATGACGGTCCGCGAGAACCTGGAGATGGGCGCCTACCACCGCAACGACCGCGACGGCATCGGCCGGGACATGGACCGCGTCTTCGAGCTCTTCCCCCGCCTGCAGGAGCGCATCAAGCAGGAGGCCGGCACGATGAGCGGCGGCGAGCAGCAGATGCTCGCCATCGGCCGCGCCCTTATGAGCCGCCCCAAGCTGCTCCTGCTGGACGAGCCCTCGATGGGCCTGGCGCCCGTGCTCGTCGAGCGCATCTTCGACATCATCAAGGAGATCAACCAGCAGGGAACCACGATCCTCCTCGTCGAGCAGAACGCGAACGTGGCCCTGGAGATCGCCACCCGCGGCTACGTCCTAGAGAGCGGCAACATCGTCAACGCCGCCCCCGCCGAGAAACTGCGCCAGGATCCGAAGGTCCGCGAGGCGTACCTCGGCGAGATCTAGCCGCCTTCTCCACCAATCAAATAGACTTTAGCCGCACGGCGACGTATAGTGGCGCGATGGACCGTATCGGATCATCCTTTCGTACCCTGCCTTCGTTTTACGCCCCTTCTCACAAGTACAGGCGGCTCGCGTTCGGTTCCTACGGGTTCGGCCACACCACGAGGCGGGAGCCGGGAGACCTGCGCGGCACCGTTATCGGGAAGAAGGGAAGGTATCGGGTTCTTCGTGTCTAAGGAGGTGACGCCTAGAGAACACAACCCGAAGGGGTGACGAATGACGCTCGACCTTGGGGCGGGCCTGCAAGGGGCCGCCCAGAGAATCTCTCCCGTCCGTCCGGACTACCAGAACCTTCCGATAGAACGGGGCTTCGACTGGCCCGTCATCGCCGGCCAAGGCTTCGACCATCTGTACCTCGTCGTCTTCCGCTCCGTGCGCCTCCCCGGCGCCGACCTCGACCTGCTCCGCTGGTTCGACGACCTCGCCTACGCAGAAGCGCTCGCCTCCGGCGGCCTGCTCCGTTACTTCAAGGGAGACGCCGACGGGCTGGGCCGCTGCCTCTCCTTCTGCCTGTGGGAGAGCCGGGGGGCGGCGCTCAGGGCCGCCGGGGGCAAGAAGCACGGGCAGGCGGCGAGCATCACGGCCAGGATGTACGCCTCCTACGACCTGGAGCGCTACGAGCTGACGCCAGGGAAGGCCGGCGGAAGACCCGTCTTCTGTCGCCTCTAACCGCCCCTCCTTCCCGAAAGTTCACCGCGCCGGAAAGCCTTCGGCACCGACAAGAAGGTCGACGAGACGATACGCAATTCGTAGGCCGCGAACGCCATGCTTTGGCCGAGGATCAAAGCCCTGTTCGGCGTGTGATCCGTACGGGGCGTCTTCCCGAAACGCGGCGGGATTTGGCCCCTTTCTCCGGTATAATCGGTCCGAATGCGCGTCTATCTTATCGACGGTTACTCCCTGCTCTACCGGGCGTTCTACGCGCTGCCGCAGAGCATCTCGACGAGCAGCGGGCTTCCGACCAACGCGCTGTACGGTTTCACGAGCATGATCCTGAAGCTCCTTGAGTCCGAAGAAGAGGTCGGCCTCGGCGTGGTGTGGGATTCCGGCAAGCCCCAGTTCAGGATGGACGTCTTCCCCGAGTACAAGGCCCAGCGCTCCGCCATGCCCGAAGAGCTGAAGGTCCAGCTCGACCACCTCGATTCGATCCTCGCGGCCATGAACATCCCGGCCGTGCGCGCCGAGGGCTTCGAGGCCGACGACGCCCTGGCGACGATGTCGCGCCAGATCCCCGACGGCACGGAGCTGTTCATCGTCACGGGCGACCAGGACGCGATGCAGCTCGTCGACGGAAACGTGAAGGTGTTGCGCACGACGCGCGGCGTCTCCGAGACGAAGACCTACGGGCGCGAGGAGGTCGTCGAGGAGTACGGGGTCACGCCCGAGCAGATCCCGGACTACAAGGCCCTCACCGGCGACCCGTCGGACAACATCCCCGGCGTCCGCGGCATAGGCCCGAAGAGCGCCTCTAACCTGCTGCAGAGGTTCGGCACGGTGGCGGAGATCTACGACAACCTCGACGCCATCTCCGCGAAGGGGACGCGCAAGAAGCTGGAGGAGGGCCGCGAGAGCGCCTTCATGTCGCTGGAGCTCGCCCGGATGCGCTTCGACGCGCCCGTCCGCTTCGACCCCGAGGCGCTCCGCTTCGAGGGCGTCTCCCCGGAGAGCCACGACGTAGTCCTGCGCCGCTACGAGTTCAGGACCCTGCAGCCGCGCTTCGCCGCCCTGCCGGTGGTCGGCGGGGAGGCTCCGCCGGCGCCGGAGAGGCTGGAGGTGAGCATCTCCGACGAGCCCGTAGAGCTCTCCTTCGAGCCCGTCGCCGCAGCACCCGTCGAGGGGGAGGGCGGGCGGTGGTGCGTGGCCGTCTCCGAGGAGGAGGTGCGGCTGACGGAGGGCGTGCCGGACGTGCCCTTGAAGGTCCACGACGCCAAGAAGCTCGGGGTGCGGGGTGCTGCGTTCGACACGTTCCTGGCGGCTTACCTCGTAAAGCCGGGGCTCGGGAGCTACGAGCTCGAGGCGCTGGCCGCCGAGCGGGGGCTGGCCGAGGTCGAGGTGGGGCACGAGGACCGGGCCGTTGAGGAGGCGGCCCGCAGGGCGGCTTTGATCTTCGCGCTCGCCCCGAGGCTCCAATCCGAGATGGAGGAGATGGGGCTCGCCCGGCTCTACTACGACGTGGAGTTGCCGCTGGCTGACGTGCTCGGGGAGATCGAGGACGTCGGGATGCCCGTGGACCGCGCCACGCTGGAAGAGATCGACGAGGACCTCGTCGGCCGGCTAAGCGACCTCGAAGCACGCATCTACGAGGAGGTCGGCCACGAGTTCAACATAGGATCGCCCAAGCAACTCGGCGAGGTCCTCTTCGAGGAGATGAGCATACCGCCGATCCGCAAGACCAAGACCGGCTACTCGACCGACGCGAAGGTGCTCGAGCAACTGCGCCTGCAGGGCCACACCATAGCCGAGCTTATAGTCGAGTACCGCGAGTACGCGAAGCTCAAGGGCACCTACATAGACGGCCTGCGCGACCTCATCACGCCGGAGGGCCGCATCCACACCACCCTCAACCAGACCACGACCGCCACGGGCCGCATCTCCAGCGACAAGCCGAACCTCCAGAACATCCCGATAAGAACGGAGACCGGCGCCCGCATCCGGGACGCGTTCACGGCCTCCCCGGGCCGCCGGCTCGTCGTCGCGGACTACTCCCAGATAGAGCTCAGGATACTGGCCCACATGACGGGCGAGCCCTCGCTCGTGGAGTCCTTCGAGAACGGCGAGGACATCCACACCCGCACCGCCTCGGAGGTCTTCGACACGCGGATGGAGAGCGTGACGCCGGAGCTCAGGCGGCGGGCCAAGATGGTCAACTTCGGCATCCTGTACGGGATCTCCGGGTTCGGGCTCGCCACGCGCCTCGGGAACGTGCACCCGGCGGAGGCCGAGCGGTACATCAAGCGGTACTTCGAGCGGTACCCGAGGGTGACGGAGTTCATGCAGGAGACGCTGGAGGAGGCCGAGGAGCTCGGGTACTCGACGACGCTCTTCGGACGGCGGCGTTACGTGCCGGAGCTCAGGAACCCCAACAAGAACGTCAAGAAGCTCGGGGAGAGGATCGCCTTCAACGCCCGCGTGCAGGGGACGGCCGCCGACATCATGAAGGTGGCGATGGTGGACCTCCAGGCGCGGCTCGGCTCGTTCGGGGCCGACATGATCATGCAGGTTCACGACGAGCTCGTCTTCGACGTGGATAGGGGGCAGGAGGAGGTGGTCGCCGCCCTCGCCATCGACCGGATGGTCGCCGCCTACGATCTGCACCCGCCGCTCGAGGTCGAGGCCAAGGTCGGGGAGAGGTGGGGGCAGGTGCGCCCCCTGGCGGCGAATGAGGTAAACTAGCGAAGATTTCGCAACGATCCGGTAACGGTTCATTGTTATAATCCCTGTTCGGCAAACTAGGCAAAAAGGAAGCAACCGGTTAGATGACTGACACCACCGAAAAGACCACCCGCGAGTTGACGATGAAGGACTTTTTCCGTGAGGAGAACGGAGAGGTCATTCCCGTCGACGAGAGCGTCCTCATAGATTTCAAGGACGGCGACATAGTCGAGGGCGAGGTCGTCCGCATCGACCGGGACGAGGTTCTTGTCGACATAGGCTACAAGTCCGAGGGCCTCGTGCCCTCAAACGAGCTAACCATCCGCAAGGGTGCCGACCCGCACGACGTCGTGGACCTCGGCCAGCGCCTCGAAGCATTGGTGCTCCAGAAAGAGGACGCCGACGGGCGCCTGATCCTCTCTGCCAAGCGCGCCGCCTTCGAGCGGGCGTGGAACCGTATAGAGGAGTCCTACAATGAGCAGCGGACCGTCGAGGGCCCGGTCATCGAGGTCGTCAAGGGCGGCCTCATACTGGACATCGGGCTGCGCGGCTTCCTGCCGGCGAGCCTGGTGGACATCCGGCGCGTGAGGAACCTGGAGTCTTTCCTTGGGCAGAAGCTCGAGTGCAAGGTCATCGAGCTCAACCGGAGCCGCAACAACGTGGTGCTCTCGCGCCGCGCCGTGCTCGAGGAGGAGCGCAAGGAGGAGCGGGAGAAGATCCTCACCTCCCTGGAAGAGGGCCAGATCATCAAGGGCACCGTCTCGAACCTCGTGGACTTCGGCGCGTTCGTCGACCTCGAGGGCATAGACGGCCTGATCCATATCTCCGAGCTCAGTTGGCAGCACGTCGACCACCCGAGCGAGGTTGTCGAGGTCGGCGAGGAGGTCGAGGTCAAGGTTCTTGAGGTGGACCGCGACCGCGAGAGGATCTCGCTCGGCCTCAAGCAGACGAGGAATGACCCGTGGCAGGAGATCGTCGAGCAGGTCAACGTCGGCGAGCAGATCCAGGGCCGCGTCACCAAGCTGGTCTCTTTCGGCGCCTTTGTCGAGGTCGCCGAGGGGGTCGAGGGCCTGATCCACATAAGCGAGCTCGCCGAGCACCACGTCGAGACGCCGGACGAGATCGTGCGCTCCGGTGATGAGGTGGACGCCCGCATCATCGACGTTGACGCGAAGAGGCGCCGCCTCTCGCTCTCCCTGCGCCCGAAGCGCGAGGAGCGGGAAGAGCGGGCCGAGCGCCCGCCGCGCCAGCGGGAGGACCGTCCCCCGCGCCGCGACGACCGTGCCGACCGCGGTGCCGACCGGGGACGTGGCGCCTCCGAGGGGAGCGGCCTGCGCACCGGCGCCTTCGACGCCCTCTCCGACCTGGACCTCGAAGAGAAGTAATCGGGCGCCCGCAACACAGGGGCCCCAAAACGGAAGGGTTGGTGACCATCGCGGTCACCGGCCCTTTCGCATCCGGCAAGAGCACCTTCGTCCGGATGCTCGGCGACCTCGGCGCCCACACGGCCTCGGCGGACGAGATCGTCCACGACCTGCTCCGCTGGAACGAGACCGCCATCGAGGAGATATCCGAGCGCTTCGGCGAGGAGGTGCTGGGCGAGGAGGGGGTGGATCGCAGGGCGCTCGGGCGGATCGTCTTCGGCGACCCCGGGAAGCTCACGGAGCTCGAGGGCATCCTCCATCCCCTCGTTCACGACGAGACGGACCGGCTGATGAGCTTCTGCTGCTGCGAGGTGTTCGTGGTCGAGATACCGCTCCTGTTCGAGGCGGGGAGGGGGGATGACTTCGACCACACGGTCGCCGTGGTCGTGCCCGAAGAGCGGCAGAAAGCCTGGGCCGCCGAGCGGGGCGTGGACGAGGAGACGCTAGGGGCCATCCAGGCACGCCAACTACCCCCGGAGGAGAAGGCCCGCCTGGCCGACGTCGTGGTACAAAACGACGAGGGCCTGGATAGACTCAAGGAGCAGGCCGAGGAGTTCTGGGAGAGGATGGCGGGGAAGAAGGGCTCTGAAGGCGACCACGAAAAAAGGACGTAGGTACGGCAGGTCCAGAACCCGTCGAAGGCGCGGGCTGCTCGCGCTGCTGGCCGTCCTGGCGGGGCTGGCCGCCCTCCCCTTCGTGCTCGGCGCCCCCGAGACCGTGCGGAAGGCCGTCTACCCATTGCGCTACGAGGAGACCATCCGCGAGGCGAGCCGGGAGAACGGGCTGGAGCCGACGTTCGTTGCGGGTGTGATCTACACCGAGAGCCGGTTCAGACCCGATGCCGAGTCCCACCAAGAGGCGTACGGGCTCATGCAGATGCTCCCCGAGACCGCCGAGTTCGTTCAGCAGAGGAGCGGCATCCGGGGCGACTTCAGGGACCCGCGGACCAACATAAGGCTCGGCACGTGGTACCTCGGTTACCTCGACGGGCGATACAAAGGGGACGAGCGGCTCATGCTCGCGGCCTACAACTCCGGGGAGGGCACGGTGGATGGCTGGGTCTCCGACGAGGGCTTCGACATAGCCAAGGATATCCCCTTCAAAGAGACGAGGGAGTACGTGGAGCGTGTGCTCGAAGCCCGCGGAAAGTACGAGGATCTCTACGGCGAAGACCTGCGCCGGAACGCCGATTAGGGTGCGCGTAGCGTGCGTGGGGCGTTGCACCGACCGCTTCCGGTGGTAGGGTCAGCGTGATGTGCCGATCTCTGGAGAGGAAGAACGTGAGAAAGAAGCTGGCGGCGTTGCTCGTCGTGTCCCTGATACCGATGTCCGGCGCTGTGGCGTGCGGGCAGGCGATCGAGGACCGGGCGCGCGACGAGGTGAACAAGCAGGTAGAGAAGGGCAAGCAGCGGGTCAACGAAGAGGTCCAGAAGGGCAAGAAGCAGCTGCAAGAAGAGGCCGGCAAGGCCCAGAAGCAGGCCGAGCAAGGCGCAAAGAACGCGCAGAAGCAGGCCGAGCAGGTCGGGCAGGACGCCAAGAAAGCGGCAGGGGGCGGCCAGTAGGTAGGGACACCCGGATCTGGTCAAAAGCGGGGAGAAAAACGCCGGCCCTGGCGTATAATTTCATGGTGCTCCGGGGCCGGTGGTGGCGGCCTTTCGGGCCCGTCAGGCCGTTCGTAGGGAGGACCATCTCATCGAGACCCGGACAGACTTCAGGGTAAACAGCGAGTACCGGCCGACCGGCGACCAGCCGCAGGCCATAGAGAAGCTCTCCTCCGGGTTGGACGCCGGGTTGAGGGCGCAGACACTTCTCGGGGTCACGGGTTCGGGCAAGACGCACACGATGGCCCGGGTGATCGAGAAGGTCGGGCGTCCCTCGCTCGTTATCGCGCACAACAAGACACTCGCGGCCCAGCTCGCCAGCGAGTTTGCCGAGTTCTTCCCGAACAACGCCGTAGAGTACTTCGTCTCGTACTACGATTACTACCAGCCCGAGGCCTACGTCCCTCGCACGGACACCTTTATCGAGAAGGACGCCCAGATCAACGAGGACATCGACCGGCTCCGCCACTCGACGACGAGCAGCCTGTTCACCAGGCGCGACGTGATCGTGGTGGCGAGCGTCTCGGCTATCTACGGCTTGGGGAGCCCGGAGGAGTACCGCAACAAGATGGTGCTCCTGGAGAAGGGCAACGACTACGACGTGGACCACATCCTGCGGGACCTCGTCAAGATCCAGTACACCAGAAACGACTTCCAGCTAAACCGCGGCACCTTCCGCGTCAGGGGCGACGCGCTCGAGGTGCACCCTGCCTACCAGGACACGATCTACCGGGTAAGCTTTTTCGGGGACGAGGTCGAGAGGATGATCGAGGCCGACCCCCTGACCGGCGAGGTCCTGCGCGAGCTCGACGTTATGACGGTCTACCCGGCGAGCCACTTCGTCACCGGCGAGGACCGCCTGGCGACCGCCATTAGGAACATCGAGGCCGAGGCCGAAGAACGCGTGGCCGAGCTCGAGGGCGAGGGCAAGGTGCTCGAAGCGTACCGGCTCCGGCAGCGCACCCAGTACGACCTGGAGATGATGCGCGAGCTCGGGTACACGAGCGGCATCGAGAACTACTCGAGGCATCTGGACGGCCGCCCGCCCGGCTCGACGCCGTACACGCTGCTCGACTATTTCCCCGAGGACTACGTAACGTTCGTGGACGAGTCGCACATCACGCTGCCCCAGATCCGGGGCATGTACAAGGGCGACCGCTCCCGCAAGACCACGCTCGTGGACTTCGGCTTCCGGTTGCCCTCCGCGCTGGACAACAGGCCGCTCACCTTCGAGGAGTTCCTGCTCAAGACCGAGCAAATGGTCTTTGTCTCCGCCACGCCTGGGCCTTACGAGCTGGAGAACTCGGGGCAGATAGTGGAGCAGATCATCCGCCCGACGGGCCTCGTGGACCCCGAAGTCGAGGTCCGCCCGACAAAGAACCAGATAGACGACCTGCTCAACGAGGTGGCGGTGCGCGTCGAGCACGGCGAGCGCGTCCTCATAACCACCCTCACCATAAAGATGGCCGAGGACCTGACGGACTACCTGCTGGAGCACAACGTCAAGGCGCGCTACATGCACGCCAACATCGAGACGCTCGACCGCATCCAGATCATCCGGGGCCTACGCACGGGAGAGTTCGACGTTCTCGTCGGCATCAACCTCCTCAGGGAGGGTCTGGACCTGCCGGAGGTCACGCTCGTGGCCATCCTCGACGCTGACAAGGAGGGGTTCCTGCGCGGGGAGCGGGCGCTCATCCAGACCATCGGGCGGGCGGCGCGGAACGTCAAGGGCCGCGTCATCATGTACGCCGACAAGGAGACGGACGCGATGCGGGTCGCCCTCGGCGAGACGGACCGGCGGCGCGAGATCCAGAGGGCCTACAACGAGCGCCACAACATCGAGCCGCGCACGATCTCCAAGGGCATCTCGGACATCCTCGTCGCCGCCGAGGCGAAGGGCCTCTACAAGGCGAACAAGAGGAGCGGCCGCGAGGCGCCCCGCGACCCCGACGAGCTCCGCACCCTTATCGCCGACCTCGAGGCCGAGATGCTTGAAGCCGCCGAGGAGCTCAAGTTCGAGTACGCCGCCAAGCTGCGCGACGAGGTCAAGGACCTCGAGAGGCAGCTACGGGAGGCGGTCTCGTAGGGTCGCAAGGGCGCCCCGTTCAAGCAACTGCGCCCCCGTCCGTTCCACCGAGGCGTGTGGACGCTATCCCGGGACGGAGAGTCGGGGGAGGAAGCACCAAGCGCGCCGAAGACCCGTTTACCGAATCAGGGCGAGATCTTCGGGGGTTACCTCACGCGCGCCGGTTTGGGCCCCGCGAGGCCGCCGTCGGACCGTACCTGCCGGTTGCGGAGCAGGAAGAGGCCGTAGAAGACGAAGCCTAGAGTGCTGAGGAGCATCGTTATGCGGTAGGTGACGGTTCCGAGGGTGGAGATGTCTACGGCGAAGGCGAAGGCGGTGTGGACGAAGACGACCGGCCAGAGGGAGCCGGTCCGCCAGCGGAGGGCGGCGTAGGTGAAGCCGCCGCAGACGGTCAGGGCGGTGATGCGCACGGCCTCGGGCCAGGGGCCGTCGGTCGCGGCCCTGCCGAGCGCCAGGACGCCGGCGAGTAGGGAGGTCAGGATCATGGCCCCCACCGGACCCCCCGGCGCGAGCGCCCGCCACAGCAGGCCGCGGAACACAAGCTCCTCGGCGAAGACCGCGACGAGCACCACGAGGAACGTGGACGCGAGGGCGTCGAAGCCGGCCACGAACACGCCCCCCGAGAACGTGAGGGCGCCGACAAAGAGCGGGAACCACAGCAACTTCAGGTTCTTCGCGATCGGCCTGTTGAAGCCCGCCTCGCGCCACAGGCCCGTCAGGAGCAGCAGGGCGGCGGCCAGGAGTATCGCGAGCCCCCAGAACAGCACGTCGGGGCTCTTGAGGTCGGAGACGACGCGGTCGAGGCCGGCCGGCGGCTCGAAGGCCTCCTGCGGCAGCCGCTTTATGTTCTTGACGGGCGAGCGGGGGAAGGAGAACCGGCTCATCGCCGTCAGAACGAAAAGGGCGAGGGTCACCGCCAGGCAGAAGAGCCCCGGATGCCGGTCGAGCAGGCGCCTCACCTCCGTCTCGCCCGATCATAGAGACCCGCAGGGACCGGGGGGATCAGAGCTTCTCCCGTAGCCCGCCCAGCGCCGGGTTGCTCGAGTACAAAACGGCCCGAGATACGCTTCCGCGCCCTATTGACGGGACTCGGAACCGATCGGTTAGAGTTTGAGAAAATTTAGCCGCCGGAAGTGCCCCGGAGTCGGATCGAGGCTTGTGAACGGTGCTTACCGGCCCGTCGAGACCGTTCTGGTTCGGCACACGATACCTTCCCTCCGCTTCCGTGTTTGCGTAGCGAAGAGTAGCATAGACCAATATCTCGCAGACCGCGCAAAGGGGAGAGGCGCTTCTCGCGCGTGGAGCGGGGGCGCCGAACTCTTGGACTAGATCCTTACCTTCGTGGAGTGCTCACCGGGGGGCGGCAAGCGGCGGCTCCCCGAGGCCGACAGCCACGTAGACTTCCGGGGGCGACTGCCTTTCGTTACGGAGGACCCTGCAGAGTGAGGAGAGGAGGCCACTCCGGACCACACCCTCGTGACGGCGACTTTCGACCTGTAGGGTGGGCGTACAGGCCGACGCGTGGATCCCAAAACACCCAGCCGGTGGAGCTACGGTTCCGCGCCCTGCCAACCCGTTCGGCACGGGCATATCTACGCGACCGGCGGGAGCAAGCGGTAGGCGCCAGGGCATTGCCCATCGATCCAACGGCCACGAAGTACGGGGCGCGGAACCCAGGTCCGGAAGGTCAATCTTACGAGTGGATGACCACCGCGCTCACCAACAGGGCCAAGAGCGTAAAGAGCGCCACGAGTGCTCCGCTACCCGCAAAGACCGCGGCGAGCTGCGCGGCGACGGAGGCCACCAGCACGTAAAAGAGCAGCGGTCGCCTGCCCCTCGTGCCTGCCACGACCGCCGTCCGTCTTCGCGCCGCCCGTCTGGGTCCCAACCTCCTGGAGGACGCTCGCCCACGCCGCGGTCTCCTGGAGGGCCGGTACGCCGGTGCCCCCTTGACGGACGACCGGACCGTGCGATACCGCTGCGCCTGGTTCCGACCCATATCGGTCCCCAGCTTAGGGCCTGCCGCTTGCGGGGTGTAGGGCGAATCCGGCGAACACCAACATGTTGAGGAGGCGCGCTCGTCTCCTTACTATCGAGTCGCGTCAGGTCGATCCGCGTCAGCGATAGGATGAACGCAGACATGGTACGGACTCGCACCGGGCGCCAGTAAGGCTGGAGGTACAATGCCTCGCATGGAAGGCGGCGCAAGCGGCGAGGAGAACGCGAACCTGTACGTCCGCGGCGTGGAGGAAGGCCGCCGCGGCGAACAGCCCGACCCCTCGGCGCTCATAGAGCTGCTGGACGTCTTCGGCGAGGACGGGCTGCGCTCTTACCTGATGGGGATCGCCGAGGGTCGAGAAGACGCGCGAGAGGACTAAGCTTATCCGAACCCTGAAGAAGCAGGTAGCCGCCCTCGAAACCTGCGTTCTGCCCGACGGCACCGAGAAGAGGGGCACCGAGGTGACGTTTAGGGAGAGCGTGGAGGGCGGGATCCGGTGCGTGGAATGCGCCGGGGCGGGTGCGTGTTCTATTCCGCCGTTACCGCGCCCTCTGCTCCTTGGGCGTCGGCAGGATCGCTTCGAACACTGCACCGTTCGGCACCGTGCGAAACCCGAAGCCGACAAGAAGTGGTGGCATTCGGGGCCGGATCGTCCGGCCCCGCCTTTGACGCGCCGGGACCACCAGCAATAAGATGGCGGGCGTGTTCGGTTCGCTTCTACGCTCGCTCCCGACGAACGCCCGGTGGGCCGCCGGCGCCGCCTTCCTGGTCTTCCTGCTGCTGGGCGCGGGCTGGGTCGCCGCCCGGGGCGAGGAGGCCGCCGGTCAGGGCCGCCAAACCGCCAACCAGGCCACGACCGCCTCTCCGCCCGCCGCGACGCCCTCGGCCGCTTCGCCCGCCGCCCCGGCATTCGACGAGCTCGAGTCCCTCCTCGACGATGCCTCCGCGAGCACCGCGGCCGAGGATGAGACGGGGGGCATCCCCGGCTTGGGCGCCGTCGAGGTAACCGGCAACCTCAAGAACATCGTGGCGGACGGGACCTTCCCCTGCGATGGGCCGAGCCCCGATGGCGACCTCGTCCTCTGGTCCTGCGCGCACCCTTCTGGGGGCTACGCAGCGGAGGTGGTCGGGGACGACCCGCTGACCGTGTTCTCGGTGACGGCGACCGCCCGCGGCCTGCCGGAGCGGGACGCCGAGGCGTTCTTCGGCTACGTGCTCGGTCTGTGCTTGGAGGACGAGGCGGCGCTGGACCCCGAGGCGTGGGTGTCCGGCAACGTCCCTTCGGGAGGCCAGACCTTCTCGGACGGCGTAGAGATCACCGTATACGGCTCGAAAGAGGCGCGGGCGATGAGCGTCGTCTCCACCGACGCGACGCTCGACTGAGCCTCATCGCCGAAGGTACGGTAAGCGGACGGGCGCCGTAGGGTATCTTGTACGGGTCGGTAACGAATTGGACGGGGCTCCGGGGAGGGTGATGGGCGGGAACGAGCACGTCTCGGAGACGTTCGGTAGGCTGCTCGCGCTCTACCGCAAGCCCGACGGCGCGGAGTGGGGCGGCCAGGACCTGGAGAAGCCCACCGGCGGGACCGTGACGCGCTCCTACGTCTCCAACCCGAAGAAGGGGCGCATCGGCAGCCCTGGCCTCGCCAAGCTGGGGGCCATAGCGAAGGCGATGGGCTTCCCGCCCCAGCTCTGGTTCGGCGAGGGGGAAGGGGACCGGGTCCCGGACGCCGCGCTGGCGGCGGCGTTGGAGGACGGGGCGGCGCGCGAGATACTGAATGAGGTATTTAGGCTCGGCCCGAGGGACAGGCGGCTACTGCTCGGCATAGCGCGCCAGATCTCCCCGACCCGCGAGAACGAGTAAACGGATCACCGAAACCGCACATTTCTGGAGACGACGGCGGGGTCCCGCGCACGGCGTTTTCGGCCTTGCAGGGCGCAGTGTTGTCCGCCATAGTGATCCCACGGTGAACGAACGAAAAGAGCCCGACGCGAGGGTCAAGCGGTACTTGCAATGGTACGCCCTGCGGCTTACCGACGAGCCCGAAGACCGCATACTCCGCGAGCTGAAGGGCCTCGGGTTGGGGGAGTTCGTCTCGTCCCAAGCCCTCCACACCCGGCTCGCCAACGGCGGTCGATGAAGCCGCACCGCGGGCGGTAAGGCTCGCCCCTACCGCCCGCGAGAAAGCCCCGCAAACGGGAGAATTCCCGCATACGCGGTCGATGCGGTCGATGGTTCGGGGCTTGTTCTGGACCTTGACGAGAGGCTCGGCACGTTACCTGGCGCGAGAGACCGGCGCGAAGTGGGGCCAAGCGAGCAGAGACTACAGCGCCGCCGGCCGTCTACAACACCAAGAACACACCCTGGTAAACAACGTGCAAACACGCAGAAACATCGACCGCGTCGACCGCGGGAACCTCGGGAACGATAAAGCACCAGCAAAGCGGGGAGATCTCGGGCGGGCGGTACGCGGTCGATACTCGCGATGGAGGTCGATAGGGCCGTGGTCGCGGGCGGTGCAGACGGTGCGGTCGGTACTTTGCCGGGCTCTCGATATGCTCCTTGAAACCGAGCACGGCGACTAGCGCGGCAGGGTCGTCCAAGACGCCCTAAAACTCCCTAAGGCGCCGTTGCCTCCGCCGCGGACCTTCTCCCCTACCCTGCGCTTCTCGGGAGCTCTAAACCACTTCTTGGGCGCTCCAGAAGATCGTCCGCGTTCGGATTCCGCCGGCGGGGCCAACGGCGCCTTCCTCCTTCTCCAGCCGCCCGTCGACGGGGCGAGTGGGTCGATGCAACACTGGGAGCCCCGATCGCGAGCCGAGAGCGTGCATCCACCCTCGCGAATATCTATGCGCAGCCACTGCATGTCGTGGTAGCGCCGGCGCGCCCCAGTTCCGCCCGGACGAGTACGATGGCACGCGGGAAGGGAGGCGTCATGGGAGGGCTCCGCGGAAGGGGCGGTGGCAGGCCCGGCGAGGCCCTCCAGGGGCGCCGAGGAGGTGGCCGTGCACTTCGGGGTGACGAAGACCACCGTCTACCGCTGGTGCAAGGAGGGGCGCATACCGTGCATGAAGATCGGCTGTGGCGCTACGGTTTGGAGGAAAAGCCGCGTGGCTTTCAGGTGTTGCCTCGCCGCTGGGTCGTGGAGCGGACCTTCGCGTGGCTGGGCTTGTCGCGGCGGTTCAGCAAGGACTACGAGAGGTTGCCCGAAACCGCGGAGGCGATGATCTACGAGCGGAGTAGGCTCTTGCTACGGAGGTTGGTGCGAGCAGCATGAAGCGATATTCGATACGATTCGCACATGGCCGAGAGAAAGCCAATGGTCGAGAGAAGGCCAACAAAAGTACCACCCCAGAGAGGAAAGGATCGACGTGCCCGACAAGGATCGCACTGACAGCGTGAGCGAAAACCCTGTGGTCGACGTGCACAAGGATCACTCTGACAGTGTCAGCGAGAGCGAGAACCCTGCAATCCCCTCCCCGACTCCCAAGCGGAGCCGGCCGAGGACGAACCAAGACTGGTGGCCGAATCAGCTGGACCTCTCAGTGCTGCACGGCCACTCGCCCCTG
>DASYWA010000068.1:0-24767 GCA_035936475.1 Rubrobacter sp.
TGACGGGCGTCCCTCAGCACGCGTCGTCTTGCTCAAGGGCTTCGACGGGCGGGGCTTCGTCTTCTACACCAACTACGAGGGCCGCAAGGGGCGTGAGCTCGAAGAGAACCCCCGCGCCGCCCTGCTCTTCTACTGGGGCGAGCTCGAGCGGCAGGTGCGGGTAGAGGGGTCCGTCTCCCGAACCTCAGAAGAGGAGTCCGACGCGTACTACGCCAGCCGTCCGCGCGGCAGCCGTCTCGGCGCGTGGGCCTCCGAGCAGAGCCGGGCGGTGGAGGGCCGGGAGGTCCTCGAGGACCGTATCGGGGACCTGGAGGCCGAGTACGAGGGGCGCGAGGTGCCGCGTCCGCCGTTCTGGGGCGGTTACCGGGTCGAGCCCGAGGTCGTGGAGTTCTGGCAGGGGCGGGAGAACCGCCTGCACGACAGGATCGCCTACCGCCGGGAAGACGGAGGCTGGAAGATCGAACGCCTCCAACCGTAGCCCGCCGGAGCGGACCGCCGCACCTTACTGCTAAGATTCGTCCCGCTGAAGCTTGTATCCGCGGGAGAGGAGTTCCTTTGAAGCTCGTAACGTACTCGGTGGGGAGCGGGACGCCGGAGGTCGGGGTGGTGGAGGGCGACGAGATACGTCCCCTCGGCCACGAGACCATGATCGACTTTATCGGGCACGGCGGGAGCCCGGAGCCCGGCGAGGACGTCGTCAGCTTCGAGGACGCGCGGCTCCACGCGCCGGTTCCCGGGCCGCAGAAGGTCATCTGCATCGGGCTCAACTACCGGGACCACGCCGAGGAGACGGGGGCGCCCATACCGGAGAAGCCCATCGTCTTCGCCAAGTACGCCAACAGCATCATCGGGCACGGGCAGCCCATCGTGATACCCCCGATCACGAGCCAGGTCGACTACGAGGCCGAGCTCGCCGTCGTCATCGGCCGGACCGCCCGCAACGTCCCGGAGGCCGAGGCGCTCGACCACGTCTACGGCTACACCAACGCCAACGACGTCTCCGCGCGCGACATCCAGCTCGGCGAGGGCGGGCAGTGGACGCGCGGCAAGGCCATCGACACGTTCTGCCCCTTAGGGCCTTACCTCATCACCCGCGACGAGGTCCCCGATCCCCAGAATCTCTCGATCCGGTGCACCCTCAACGGCGAGGTCGTCCAGGACGGCACGACGGACAAGATGATCTTCTCCGTCGCCGAGCTGGTGGCCTTCCTCTCGACCGGCATGACGCTTATGCCGGGCGACGTCATCATCACCGGCACGCCCCCCGGCGTCGGGATGGCCCGCGACCCGCAGCTCTGGATGAAGCAGGGGGACGAGGTGACGATAGAGATTGAGGGCCTGGGCGCCCTCACCAACCCCGTCCAGGCCGAGTAAGGTACCGGCCGCATGGACCTGCTCTCCGGCCTGGCGGGCGTCCTCCCGGGCGACCGCATCGTCTCCGACCCCGACGAGCTAGAGCGCCACGGAGGGGGCATCTTCACCTACCACGCCCCGCGCCCGCCGGACGCCGTCGTCTGCCCCGAGGGCCGCGATGAGGTCGTGGACGTCCTGCGCTTCGCCAACGAGCACGCGATCCCCGTGGTGCCGTTCGGGGAGGGGAGCAGCCTGGAGGCTCACACCATCCCCGTCCGGGGCGGCATCAGCCTGGACCTGGGCCGGATGGACGAGATCCTCGAGGTCCGGCCCGACGACTTCGTAGCGCGGGTGCAGCCCGGCGTCACGCACGAGCGCCTGAACGCGAGGTTGAAGGAGCACGGGCTCTTCTTCCCCGTGGACCCGGGTTGGGACGCCTCCCTCGGCGGGATGGCAGGGACGAACGCCAGCGGCACCAACGCTGTGCGCTACGGGGTGATGCGCGACCAGGTCCTGGATATCGAGGTGGTGCTGGCGGATGGGACGGTAATGCGCACGGGCGGGATGGCGATGAAGTCCTCCGCCGGCTACCACCTGACGGGCCTATTCGTGGGCTCCGAGGGCACTTTGGGCGTCTTCACGGAGCTGACGCTCCGGCTCTACCCGGTGCCCGAGAAGGTCCTCGCGGCGCGGGCCGTCTTCCCCGGCATAGAGGAGGCCGGGAGGGCGGCGGTCGCAATGATCCGGTCGGGTATGCAGATAGGCCGCGTCGAGCTGGTGGACGCCCGCACCGTAGAGGCCGTGAACGCCTACAAGGGCACGGACTACGCCGTCGCCCCCACCCTCTTCCTGGAGTTCAGCGGCTCCGAGGCCGGCGTGGAGGGCGACGTGGCAAAGGCCCGCGCCCTCTCGGACGCCGAGGGCTGCGGGGGCTTCGAGTTCGAGGCCGACGAGGCGGCGCGCGAGAGGCTGTGGGAGGCCAGGCACGAGGCGGGACTCGCCATAACCCGGCTCAACCCCGACAAGAAGCCCATGACCACCGACGTGTGCGTCCCCATCTCCGACCTTCCCGGCGCTCTGGGCCACGCCCGCGAGACCATCGCCGAGCACGGGTTCGACGGCGCGATCCTGGGCCACGTCGGCGACGGCAACTACCACGCCGTCTTCCCCGTGGACGTGGGGGATGAGGGCGAGATGGGGCGGGCTGAGAGGGTCAGCGGTCAGATAGTGCGCCACGCGCTAGAGCGCGGCGGGACCTGCACCGGCGAGCACGGCGTCGGCTCGGGGAAGACGGGGTATCTGGCGGAGGAGCACGGCGACTCGCTGCCGTTCATGCGCGGGATAAAGCGTCTGGCCGACCCCGGCGGGATCATGAACCCCGGCAAGATCTTCGCGGAGGAAGAGTGGCCGGCGCCCGGTTAGCCGGTCGGGAAGGCGCAGGGGCGCGACCCGAGCCGGACAGGGAGTCCTACCGGCCGGTAAGAGCCGTCGGGCTGCTGCTCATGCTGGAGGCGGCCGGCATCGCGGCCTTCGGGGCCTACGAGCTCTCGCGGGTGGAGTGGCGGCGGATCATCTCCGCGCGGGAGGCGCCGCCTGAGGTGGTCGAGGCGCTGGTTCTAATCCTCTTCGTCCCTGCGGTCGCGCTGACGTTGCTGTCGGCCCTGGGCTTCCTCTTGCTGCGGCGCCGGGGATGGCTGCTGGCGGCGATCTCGCAGGGGCTCGTCGTGGCGACCTGCCTCTGGCTCTACGCCGAGTACGAGCCGGTGTACGTGTACCCGATCATGGCCTACGCGGTACTGATGATCCTGTACCTCAACTTCCACGACGTGCGCGCGTTCTTCTATCCGGGCAACCGGAAGGAGGGTCCGCAGGGCCCGCGGAGGATGGCTTGAGCGCCCCACAGAGCGCCTCCCAGAGCGCCCCCCACCCCGACGAGGCCCTGCTGCGGCGCTTCGAGCCCGTGCTGCGCTGCACGAAGGGGGACAGGTTCTTCCCGATGGACGTCGAGCCGTACGTCCGGGTCTGCGGCCTGTGGGTCCAGCGGCCCGGCGAGGAGGCGGTCCGCGTCGTTCCCGCCGGGGGGCTGACCCTGGAGACGCTGCCGCAGCAGCCCCTGGACTCGTCGGGCGCCGTCCATTTCCTGAAGTTCACGGACCCGCGGGACGGGCTAGAGAAGAAGGGCTCGGGGGGCGTGGGCGCGCTGCGCGAGCGGGCGGCACGGGGCCTCAGGGAGACCAGGGAGGCATTCAGGGCCGGACGGGGGCGGCTGGCGCGGGTCGGGTACCTCTCGCGGTTCGTGGACGCGCTGTACTCGATCACGCTCCTGGCCAGGGGTAGGGTGCCGGGAGAGGCGGCGGGGGCGGCGGCGATCACGTACGGGCGCGTGATGGATGAGCGCGAGGACTACCGCTACCACGGCCGCGTGGTCCGCCAGGAGTGCTGGACGGTCCTGCAGTACTGGCTCTTCTACCCCTTCAACGACTGGAGAAGCGGCTTCTTCGGGGCCAACGACCACGAGGCCGACTGGGAGAAGGTCCACGTCTACCTCGCGGAGACGGAGGAGGGAGAACTGCGGCCGGAGTGGGTGGCCTACGCCTCGCACAACTACGCCGGGGACAACCTCAGGCGCCGGTGGGACGACCCCGAGGTCGAGAAGGTAGGCGAACACCCGGTCGTCTACGTGGCCGCAGGGTCCCACGCCAGCTACTACGCGGCGGGCGAGTACCTCACGGAGCTCAACCTGCCCCTGCCGCGTCCGCTGGCCCGGATCGCGCGCGGCGCGCGCGGCTTCTGGCGGGAGAGGCTTGGCCAGTACGCCGGCGAAGACCGGGGCGGGGGCTACTTCCACGTGCCCTTCGTGGACTACGCCCGCGGCGACGGCCTCGTCATAGGCGAGGGCGGGGACCGTGACTGGGACCCGCCGAGGGTCATCTCGGAGCCGGCCCCCTCCTGGGTCTCGGGCTACCGCGGCCTGTGGGGCCTGTACGCGAGGGACCCGTTCGAGGGCGAGGATGCCCCCGCGGGTCCCATGTACAACCGCGACAAGACGGTCGCCCGGGCCTGGTACGACCCCGTCGGGTGGGCCGGCCTGGACAAGGTGCCCACACCCGCGGAGGCCGCCGCGGCGGCCCTCGAACGGCGCGGGGACCTCGAGGCGCGCCGCGAGGAGCTCAGGACCGAGATAGAGGAGAAGGCCCACCGGCTCAGGAAGCTCGGGGTCGAGGCCGCCGCGGTGCGCGGCCGGTCGCACCTGGACGGCCGAAGCAGGGAGACGAGGCGGCGCATCGCGGAGCTCTCCAAGGAGATCGACGGCCTGCGGGCGAGGCTCGCCGCGGACGAGGCCGTCGCGGGCTCGCTCGCCGAGTACGCCGGGCGGCTGGAGGCCGGGGAGCGGGACCCGGCGAGGACCCACATCGTGAGGGCCCACAGGCCGGCCTCCGAGACGGAGCTGAGGTTCAGCCGGGTGGCCGAGGCGTGGGCCGCCGTGAGCGTCAGCCTCATGCTCGTCATCTTCGTCGCCATAGCCATCTTCGAGCAGGAGCACCTGATCTCCATGCTCGTCGTCAGCATCGCCTTCTTCGCCTTCGCCGAGGCCGGTTTCAGGGGGCGCCTCGTCAACTTCGTCGTCAGCGCAAACATAGGCCTCGCGGCGGTAGCCTCGCTCGTCCTGCTCTACGAGTTCTTCTGGGAGCTCGTCGTCGCGGCGGTCCTCGTCGTCAGCCTCTACGTGCTCTGGGACAACCTCCGCGAGCTGCGCAGGTAGCCCACGAAGGCCGGGCCGAACGGGGCGATGTTAGGATAGGCTGCCACCGCCCCTGTACGAAAAGAGGTTCGCGTGCCCGAGAACAGCCCGCACGAGGGCAAGAAGTACGACTTCTGGGGATGGATACTGTTCGTCGTCTCCGCGGCGTTCTTTATGGCGTCCAGCATCCGGGCCGGCGATTTGGTCGGCCTGCTCGGCGGAGTGTTCTTCCTCCTCGCCTGCGCGGCGTTTCTGGTCCCTTACTTCGGTCCCCACAAGGGCGCTCGCCGGAGCGATCCGCGGTAACCGACCGGGCCCCCGCCCCTGGCGCGGCATACCCGACCCGTTAGAATGGGGATTATGGAACGTACGATCAGGGTGGTGGTGGCGAAGGTCGGGCTCGACGGCCACGACCGCGGCGCCAAGATCATCGCCCGTGCCCTGCGCGACGCCGGGATGGAGGTCATCTACACCGGCCTCCACCAGACCCCCGAGCAGGTGGTCGAGACCGCCATCCAGGAGGACGCCGACGCCATCGGCGTCTCCATCCTCTCCGGCGCCCACATGACCCTCGTCCCGAAGATAGTGGACCTCCTCAAGGAGAACGAGGCCGAAGACATCCACGTCTTCGTCGGCGGCACCATCCCCAAAGGCGACATCCCGAAGCTAAAAGAGATAGGCGTCGGCGAGATCTTCACCCCGGGAACGCCGACGAAAAAGGCCGTCGAGTACGTCAGGCGGGCGGTGCCCGCCAGCTAGTCAGCCCGGCGCGCCTCTCGGCACGCCGCCTGCGGCGGCTCGTCAGCAATTCGGCGAGAAGATGCGTCCTTCGTAGGTTTCCCTTCGGACGCGGTAAGCGGGTCCGAAAACCGATAAGCTGACGGGCTGAAAGCGGAGGCCGAAGGCCGAAGCGTGCTGACTAGCTGCCGACCAAAGGGAGGCAAACCTTGAATTTTGTGCGCGTGGAGCGCGAAGAGGGCGGCGTTGCGGTTCTGACGATCGACCGCCAGGAGAAGCTGAACGCCCTCGACCCGACGGTGGTCGAGGAGATCGGGCAGGCTTTGCTGGAGTTGGAGGCGGAGGCGCCGCGGGCGATCATCGTGACGGGGGCTGGGGACCGCTCGTTTATCGCCGGGGCTGACATCTCGGCGATGAGCACGATGGGCCCGCTGGAGGCGAAGCGGTTCTCGGAGATCGGGCACGCCGCGATGGCCCTGCTGGACCGCAGCCCCGTGCCGACCATAGCGGCGGTGAACGGGTTCGCCCTCGGGGGCGGCTGCGAGGTCGCGATCGCGTGCGACATAAGGATCGCGGCCCAGAACGCCCTGTTCGGCTTCCCCGAGGTCGGCCTCGGCATCCTGCCCGGGATGGGCGGCACCCAGCGGCTCCCGCGCCTGATAGGCCCCGCGCTCGCCAAGGAGCTGATCTTCACCGGCAGGCGCATCGACGCCGAGGAGGCCAAGGGGATGGGCCTGGTCAACCGGGTCGTCGGCCAGGGGGAGGCGCTCTCGGCGGCCAGGGAGCTCGCCGCCGAGATCTCCGCGAACGGCCCCGTCGCGGTTCGCCACGCGAAGGCCGCCGCGAACCGCTCCCAGGACGTGGACCTCATTAGCGGCCTGGAGTACGAGGCAGACCAGTTCGCCCTCCTCTTCTCCAGCGAGGACGCGAGGGAGGGCATGGGCGCCTTCGTCGAGAAGCGCCGCCCCGGCTTCCGGGGCCGGTAGTCCCATAGTCCGCGAGACCACGCTCCGGGTCCGCTACTCGGAGATAGACGCCCAGGGGCACGTCAACAACGCCAACTACCTCTCCTTTTTCGAGGTCGGACGCGTCGAGTGGCTGCGCGACGCCGGCCTCTCCTACAAAGACCTCGAACGGCGCGGCTTCGGCTTCGTCGTCGTAGAAGCCCTCGTCCACTACCACAGCGCCGCCTTTTTCGACGACGAGCTGACCGTCCGCACCGAACTCGTCGAGGCGGGCCGGGTCGCCCTGCGCTTCGGCTACGAGGTGCTCAGGGACGGCGAGCGCGTGGCCACGGGCCACACCCGCCACGCCTGCGTGCGACTTCCGGGCGGCAAACCGGTCCGGATGCCCGAGGAGGTGCGCGCGCTCGCCGAACATTCTGCTTGAGGTTCAGGTATACCGGCCGGGTCCCGAAGCCGCCCGTGCGGAAAGGCGGCGCTATGGGCTGCGTTCCGCCTCGGGGAGGTGCCAACCGCGCGCCGGACCGTCAAGCTGTCGGGGGACCAGGGAGAGGAGTCGTCGCCATGCTCGACGCCGCCAGCGAGGCCGGCGCCGGGGCGGCGGTTGCGGAGCGAGGAGATCTCCTGGCCGACCACCGTGCCCCGGACGGCCAGCCGCAACCGGTGCCCGTGTGGTTTCTCTGGGACGGGAAGGGTTTCTCGTCTACTCCCAGCCCGGCGCCTGGAAGCTGCGGAACATCGAGGCGAACCCGAAGGTAAACCTGAACCTCAACTGTAACGGCAAAGGTGGGGACGTAGTGAGGGCCGAGTGTGACGCGGAGGAGCTGGCCGGCGCCCCGCCGGCCGCGGAGGTCGGTCCTTACCTGGAGAAGTACCGGGAGGGGCCGGGGAGGATCGGCTTCGATCCCGACGGCTTCGCGCGGGCTTACTCCGTGGCGATCCGGGCGATTCCGACGCGCTGGCAGGCGTGGTAGGGGGGCGTCGGCCGGGCCTTCCGTCACGCGGGCGCCCGTCGTTTCGTCTTATCCGTAGAAGGCTAGGAGAGGCGGAGCGATGAGGGCGGACCATGGCGGAGGTGGGGCCATCCCGGGCGATCCCGGGGCTTTCGACCGGCACCGGCCGCTGCTCTTCTCCATCGCGTACCGGATGCTCGGGAGCGTCATGGAGGCCGAGGACGCGGTGCAGGAGGCGTACCTGCGGTGGAGGCGGGCCTCGGGAGAAGAGGTGCGGTCGGAGAGGGCCTACCTGTCGGCGGTGGTCACGAGGCTTTGCATAGACCGGCTCCGTTCCGCGCGGGCGCGGCGGGAGGAGTACGTGGGGCCGTGGCTGCCCGAGCCCCTGCCGGACGAGCGGGCGCCGGAGGTGGACGAGGCCGTCGCCCTGGAAGATTCGCTCTCGATGGCTTTCCTGGTGCTTTTGGAGAGCCTCACGCCGGTGGAGCGGGCCGTCTTCCTGTTGCGCGAGGTCTTCGGCTACGAGTACGCGGAGATATCGGGCATCGTCGGCAAGAGCGAGGCAAACTGCCGACAGATCTCCCGCCGGGCCAGGGCCTCGGTGGCGGCCCGGAGGCCCCGCTTCGAGCGCTCTCCCGGGCAGGAGGAGCGGCTGACGAGGGAGTTCGTTCAGGCCTGCGCCGCGGGCGACATGGACGGCCTGCTGGCGTTGCTCGCGAAGGACGTGACCCTGTGGTCCGACGGCGGGGGAAAGACCCGCGCGGCGCGCAACCCGATCCACGGCGCGCCCAACGTCGCCCGCTTTCTCCTTGGAATACTCCGCAAGGCCCCGCCGGGTCTCGCGGTCAGGCCCGCCCGGATCAACGGCAGCCCCGGTCTGGTCGGCCACTTCGGCGACGGCAGCCCCCAGAGCGCGACGACGTTCGGGTTCGCGGGGGGTCGGATCGCGGAGATCCGGCTCGTGGTCAACCCGGAGAAGCTGGAGGGCGTGCGCCCGTTGCCTCCGGAGGCCAGACGATGAAGGCGGCCAGGGTGCTCGAACCCCTCGTTCGCCAGAAGACGATCCTGCTACCCACCTATCGCCGCGACGGCACGCCGGTCGGCACGCCGGTCCACGTCGCCGTCGACGGGGACCGGGCTTTCGTGCGGACCTGGGACACCACCTGGAAGCTCAAGCGCATACGCCGCAACCCCGTGGTCGAGGTCTCGCCTTCCACGGTCGGCGGCAGGCCGACCGGGGCCGCGATCCGGACCCGCGCCCTGGTGCTAGAAGGAGAGGAGTCGGCTCACGCCGGCCGGAGGCTGGCCCGGAAGTACCCGGTCATGCACGGCTTCCTGATCCCGCTGGTCCACCGCCTGCGGGGCAACGAGACGATCCATATCGAGCTGAGACCTGCCGAGGATGCGGAGGAGGCGCAATGAACACGCCAGAGCTTCTAGTCACAGGGGGCACCGGGGTACTCGGTCGTCGGGTCGTGGAACGCATCGAAGCCGCGGGTGCCGGGGCGCGGGTCATGAGCCATTCCGGTAGGCCAGGGACCGTGCGGGGGGACCTGCTCACGGGCGAGGGTTTGGACGCGGCGGTGAGGGGGGTGGAGACGATCGTCCACTGCGCCTCGAGCCCGTACCGCCAGGCCCGGCGGGTGGACGTCGAGGGCACGGAACGACTGCTGGAGGCCGCCGCGGGGGCCGGCGTCTCGCACCTGGTCTACATCTCCATCGTGGGGGTGGACCTCGCCCCATCATACCCCTACTACCGGGTCAAGCTGGAGGCGGAGCGGGCGGTCGAGGCCTCGCCGGTCCCGCACACCATCCTGCGGGCCACGCAGTTCTACGACCTCGTGCTCGTGGCGGTACGGTTTCTGGACCGGCTGCCCGTGCTGCCGGTCCCCGCGGGTCTCCTCGGACAGCCCATAGACGCGGGGGAGATCGCCGGCCGCCTGGTGGAGCTCGCGCTCTCGGGGCCAGCCGGGCGCGTCCCCGACGTGGGCGGGCCCGAGGTGGGCACGCTCGCCGATTCCGCGCGCCGCTACCTTGATGTGCTGGGGAGCCGGAAAAAGGTCATCGAGTTCTCGCTTCCCGGCAGGACGGCGCGCGCCGTTCGCGAAGGCGCGCTGACGTGCCCGGAGAACCGGTACGGCGGGATCCGCTGGGAGGAGTTCCTGCGGGAGCAACTCCTGGCGGCCGGCCCCGGGGGGACCGGAAGAGCGGCACGATGAACGGGGTCTCGCCGGGGCGCGGTCGGGCCGGCGTGATGCGGGCCGGCCTCGTGCTCCTCTCCCTCTCGGCCCTGGTAGTGGGGGTTTGGGCGCTGTTTCTGCCGCGCTCCTTCTACGAGGACTTCCCCTCTGCCGGCAGACAATGGGTCTCCGCCCTCGGTCCCTACAACGGGCACCTGTTGGCGGACGTGGGCGCGATGTACCTCGCCCTCGGCGTGCTTTTGGCGGTGGCGGCGGCTTCCTTGGGCAGGGATCTCGTGAGGGCCTCGCTCGTCACCTGGCTCGTCTTCGCCGTGCCGCACCTCGTCTACCACGCGGCCACGCTCCACCACCATCCGCTCCCGAGCGACAGGGCCGGGAATCTGGTCGGCCTCGGGTTCGTGGTCCTGCTGCCGCTGATCCTGCTCACCCTCGACGGCTCCCGTCGTACGCCCGCAAGACGCACCCCCGGAGGCACCCGGAGCAGATAAGGGAGGGCCACGTAGGAAGACTCTGGCGGGGCTTGCGGCGGGCTCTGCTAAACTCGGGCCCTATGACGCTCCGGATCGACGAGCACGCGGAGAGGCTCCTCGCGGCGACCGTGGCCGGCAGCAACACCTCCCACGGCGCGGAGAACAACCTGCGCAAGATACGGCTCGTGGTCGAGGCGGATCCCAACAACACCTACGGGATGGAGGGGCTGCTGCGGGACGTTACCTTCGAGGAGGCCTACGAGGCCGTCTCCGGGCAGCTTGGCAACCCCCCGGACGCGGAGGAGACGCCGGGGCGGGGGCGCATCGACCCGGCCCGCACGGCGGAGGAGCTCCTGAAGGCCGGAGAGCGCATCCGCGCCGTCGCCGGGGCCGGGGGCCGCATCGTCCTCGCGACCGGGCACCCCGGCGCCCTGCTGACGTACTACCTCGGGGTCGCGCGGTGGGCCGAGGAGCTGGGCGGCCGGGTCCTGACCGCCGAGACGCGGAAACGCTACGGCACGCGGGAGGCGTGGCTTGACTGGGTGGGACCCGTGGGCGCGCTGGGCAATCGGGCGAGCCTCTGGCACACCCACAGCCCGGAGCCCATGCGGGACGTCTTGCGAGAGCTTCGGGAGGTGGACCTCGTCGTCGCCGACCACGGCTTCGCGGGGGCCGCCGTGGCGGCCGGCGTGCCGACGGTGGCGGTGATGGACACCAACGATCCCGCCTTCGCGGTCGCGGTCCGGCGCGGGGCCGACGTGACGGCCGTGCCGATGGACGACAACCGCCCGCCGAACTCCTACGCCGCCGCCCTGGAGGTGCTCAGGGGCGGTCCCTGAGCCAGGCGGAGGTCTGGGTCGGGTCCTTCCCTTCGAGGGCGTGGGCCACCGCCTCCTCGAAAGACATCGCGCGTCCCTCGCTTCGCACCGCGCTCCACGCCGGCTCCCCGAGGCGCTCGTGGGCGGCGTTCGGCCCGTCCGAGGCCTCGAAGGTGAGCCCGAGCACGTCCCGCGAAAAAGGCTTCTCGTTCTGCGCCCGGTTGCGTCTTCACCTCGCCCGTCCGTTCCTGGTCGCGTGCGCGAGGTGGGCCATCAACGGTTGCGGGCCGCGCCCCGGCCGCCCGGTTCGCGCGTCATCGGGTCGGGCTCCCGGCTGTGCTCCAGGGCGTGGGCGACGGCCTCCTCGGTCGTCATCGCCCGTCCCTCGGACCAAGCCTCCTCCCACGCCCGTCCGTCGAGGCTCTCTCGCGCGGAGGCCAGTTGACGGTCGTTGGAGGAGCGGTCGGCGGCGTGCGGGTAGGCTATGACCTCGATCCTACCCAGGATCGCCTCGGCCGCGCCCCACAGGCGCGCGGCCCTCTCGGGCTCTCCCTCGGAGGCGGCGAGGGCCGCCAGTCCCTCCAGGTAGTAGGCGACGTTGGTGCCGTCCCCCACCTCGGCCGAGAAGAGCAGGCCCTCCCCGAAAAGCTCCCTGGCCCGGTCGTGATCTCCGTCGGCCCGGGCTATCGCGGCCAGCGTCGGGAGCGCCACGGAGACGGCCTCCCTGGCCCCTATCTCCCGGCCCAGCGCGAGCGAGCGCTCCGCCAGCCTGCGGGCGCGGTCGCGGTCTCCCATCCCGAGCGCCACCGTCGCCGAGAAGCCGAACATGGCGGCGGCGGGCCATTTGTCGCCCATCTCGAGCCTCCGCTCCCCGGACTCCTCCATCATGGAGAGACCCTCGGCGTGCCGCCCCAGGCCCACGGCGATGAGGCCCGCGGTGCCCATCGCGTAGTAGAACCCCACCTCGTCGCCCAGAGCCCTGTATATCTCCATGCTCTCGTCGTTCATCGCCCGCACGCCCTCGAAGTCGCTCAGGGCCTGGCCCAGCGTGGCGGCGACGAACAGCAGCGTCGCCCGGGCGGAGGCCGGCATCCCGGGCTCGGCCGCCAGCGCCTCCTCGGCCCAGCGGCGTCCCTCGCTTATGTGCCCGCTCAGCCACCAGTACGTCCACGACGTCCAGGCCGCGCGCGCCACCCCCTCGCCCTCCCCGTTCTCCACGGACCACGAGAGGGCGGCCCTCAGGTTGTCCAGCTCGGTCTCCAGGCGCCCGAGCCAGATCGCCTGCTCGCCGCCCCTCAACTCCGGGCCGGCCCGCTCGGCGAGCGCCAGGTAGTACCTGGCGTGTCGCCGGCGGGTCTCGTGGGCGCCGACCTCCTCCAGCTTCTCCAGCGCGTACTGCCTGACGGGCTCGAGCATCCCGTAGCGCACCCCGCCCCCGTCGGCGTCCGGCCCGGCCGTCACGAGCGATTGCTCGACGAGCCCTTCGAGCAGGTAGATCACGTCCTCCGCCGGGACGCCGTCCGAAGCGCCCACGGCCTCCGCCGCGTCGAGCGTGAAGCCCCCGGCGAAAACGGAGAGCCGTCCGAAAAGCTCCCGCTGCGGCCCGTCGAGCAGGTCGTGGCTCCAGTCCAGCGCGGCCCGCATCGTCCTCTGGCGCTCCGGCAGGTCCCGCGCCCAACCGGCAGAGAGGGCGCGGTCCAGGCGCGAGAGCAGGGTGGCGGGGTCTAGGAACCTCGTCTTGGCGGCGGCGAGTTCTAATGCCAGGGGCAGCCCGTCCAACCTCCAGCAGATGGAGGCCACCGCCGCGGCGTTCTGGTGGGAGAGGGAGAAGGTGGGGGAGGCGGCGGCGGCCCGCTCGGCGAAGAGGCGCCCCGAGGGCGAGTCGAGGACCCGTTCGGGGGCGGGCGAGAGGGTGGAGGCGGGCAGCGCCAGGGGGCCCACGGGGTACTCCTGCTCGCCGCGCACGCGCAGCGGCGCGCGGCTGGTCACGAACACGCAGAGGCCGGGGCGGTCCTCTATAAGGTCGGTCACCTCGGGCGCCGCCCCGAGGAGGTGCTCGAGGTTGTCGAGCACTAGCAGGAATTTCTTGTCCTTGAGATAGCCGCGGATGGCCTCCCGCGGCGTCCGGTACTCCGCCTCCCGCAGGCCGAGCGCCTGCGCGATCGTCGGCAGGACGAGGACCGGGTCCCCGAGCGAGGCCAGGGCGACGAAGACCACGCCGTCGGGGAAGAGGCCGGTGGCCTGCCTGGCCGCCTGGAGGGCGAGGCGGGTCTTGCCGACCCCGCCCGTGCCGGTGAGCGTGAGCAGGCGAACCCCGCTGTCCCCGAGGAACCGCCCTATCTCGGACAGCTCCTGCTCGCGGCCCACGAGCGGGGTGTGGGGGCCCGGCAGCGCGGGCTCCGGGGCGGGGACGGCCGGCGGGGAGACGGGCGTCTCGGCACCCCGGCGGGGTATCGCCGACTGGAGATCCAGGCGCTCCCCCTCGGCCAGCCCGAGGGCGTCCGCCAGGGAGCGCACCGTGTGCGGGTAGGGGCGCTTGCGCTCGCCGCGCTCCAGGGCGCTTACGGCCTTGGCGGTTAGCCCGGCTTTTGCGGCCAACTCCTCCTGCGTGAGCCCGGCGGCCTCCCTCAGCCGCCTGAGCCTTTCGCCAAACGGGGCCTCTTCTCCGGACATGTCGGGGAAACCTCCTGGGAATGCTCTTCGGGTATCAGTTGTGTGGGGGAGCGTACCAGAACGCCCGGCCGCGGCGCCTCCCCCAAACGAGCTAGTTTGCCGGCCCCCGGCGGGGCAGCTGCGCCTTCTCTGGGCTCTGGCCCTGTTCTCCGCCCCCACGGTCGAAGTGTGGGGGTGGCGTGGGGGCAGTGTGGATGGCCCGCGCCCGGGCGGGGCGGCAGACTGGGGACCATACAGAGAGAGCGGTCCGACGAGAGGAGAACGAGAGATGTTCACGGCACTGGATCCCACCCTGGCGTACCAGCGGCGCGAAGAGATGGCGCGGCAGGTGGGCGCGGGGCGCCTCGAAAACGAGTTACGGGCCGCGCGGGGAGACCGCCGCGGACGCCGATGGTCCTCAGGGCTCGTTCAGATGCTACGGGCGCCTAGAGAAGTGGGCATCGGGCGGATCTAACACCCGCACCGACGGTGTGGTCCGTTCTTTTGCGGGGTCCGTCGAGGATCCGCGCGGGCTTTGAGAACGGGGAGAGGAGAGAGGGTGGAGGTTGGAGCAGGGATAGAAAGAAAGGGCGCCGCGTACGTCGGGCCCGGGGAGGGCCGGGCCGTGTGGGTGTCGGGCGGCCAGCTCCTTACCTACAAGGTTACCGCGGAGCAGACCGGCGGCGCGTACTCGCTCTTCGAGGATACCGTGCCGCCGCGGTACGGTACGCCGACCCACATCCACCACAGGGAGGACGAGAGCTTCTACATCGTCGAGGGCGAGTTCGAGTTCTCGAGGGACGGCGAGACCATAAGGGCCGGCGCGGGCTCGCTCGTCTACGTGCCAAGGGGCAGCCTGCACGCCTTCAAGAACGTCGGAGAGGGGAGGGGCAGGCTGCTCATGAGCCAGACCCCCGGCGGTCTGCACGAGCGCTTCTTCGAGGAGGTCGGCGAGGAGGCGATCGACCGGACGACGCCGCCCGCGACCACGGACCGGCCGGACCTCGCGGCCGTCGCGGCCAAGTACGGCACCGAGATGGCCGTCCCGCCGAGGTCGTAGGTAGAGGGAAGCCCGCGGCGGCCCTTGGCCCGCGCCAAGCGGTCCGCTCTCCCGCAGATAGGGCACGCAACAGGCCGCCACCTGGCGCCCCCTGCACCGCGGCGACAAGCTGACCGGCTCTGCCGGGGCGAACGCGCTCGTCGGCGGCAAGGGGGCCGACCAGCTCCTCGGCGGCGGAGGCGGCGACCGGCTCAACTCCAGGGACGGCGCGAAGAACGTCACCGTCAACGGCGGGGCCGGCAACGACCGCTGCGTCACCGATCCCAAAGAGGCCTCGATCAGGGGCTGCGAGTAAGAGAACCCGAAGGAACGCGGAGAAGGGGACGGGGCGCCTTTATCCCGTCCCCCGGAGGAGAGGAGAAAGAGATATGAGGAACACAGGATCCAAGGGGTCGAAGAGGCTGGCGACGACGTTGCTGGCCTCGCTGTTGGCGGCACTCCTGCTGGCGCAGGTGGCGTCGGCGCAGACGGTAGGAACCAACTCCTTCCCCGGCACCGGCGGCGCCATAGCGTTCGTCAGCGAGCGGGACGGCTTCGACAACCTCGACGTCTACAGGATGGGCGCGGACGGCTTCGGGCAGACCCGGCTCACCGACACGCCGGGCATAAACCTCGGCCCGAACTGGTCGGCGGACGGCACGAAGATCACCTTCACCAACATGGCGGGCTTCGGTATCCCCGGCGACGTCTTCCAGATGAACGCCGATGGCTCGAACGAGAGGAACCTCACCAACGCCCCGAGCAACGACGGCGCCTCGGCCTACTCGCCCGCGAACAACAAGTTCGCCTTCGCCAGCGACCGCCACGGCCGCCAGTTCGACATCTACCTCACGACGCTGGGTTCCGACGGTCAGATCACCGGTCTTACCCGCCTCACCACCAGCGCCGCCTTCGATTCCAGCCCCGCCATCTCCCCCGATGGGAAGAGGATCGCCTTCGCGAGCGACCGCGACGGCGACTACGACATCTACGTGATGCGGCTCGCCCCCGAAAGCTCCAGGAACGTCCCCGTCAAGCTCACCAAGAACACCAGGCCCGACCCCGACGGCCCGCCCTACATGTACGACCAATACCCCGACTGGTCACCCAACGGCACGCAGATAGCCTTCGCCAGCGACCGGAGCGGCAACTTCGAGGTCTACCGCATGAAGGGGTCGCCCGAGGGTCGGCTCAACAAGCCCGTCAACCTCTCCAAGACGCCGACGGCCAGCGACCAGGACCCCGCGTGGTCCCCGGACGGCAAGAAGATGATGGCCTTCTCCACCGACCGCGACGGCAACCGGGAGATCTACCGCATGAGGGCCACCGACGGCGCCAGGCAGACCAACCTTACGAACAACCCGGCGCTGGACTTCCAGCCCGCCTGGCAGCCCCTCCCTTAGCGACAAGGCAAGGGACCTCGCGAGGTCCCTTGCCCTACCTAGAAAGGACGCAGAGATTACAGGCACAAACACCGCGCGACGACGATCACGCTTCTGGCGATGCTCCTGGCGGCGCTCATGCTGGCGCCGGTCGCGCAGGCCGAGGGGCCGGGAACTACCGCCTTCCCCGGCACGCCGGGCGCCAGACGGCGCCAACCCGACGAACCTCACCGACAACGCCGTCTTCAACTTCGACCCCGAGTGGCAGCCGGTGCGGTAGAGAGAGGCGCGCGCGGGATAGGCCCCTCGCCCCGCCGGAGGCCCCGCTCAGCGCGGGGCCATCCTTATGGCCCCGTCCAGGCGGATTACCTCGCCGTTGAGCATGTCGTTCTCGACGATGTGCCGGACTAGCGCGGCGTACTCCTCCGGCCTGCCGAGGCGGGAGGGGAACGGGACCTGGTTGCCGAGCGACGCCCTGGCCTCCTCGGGCAGGCCGGCCATCATCGGCGTGTCGAAGAGGCCAGGGGCGATGGTGGCGACCCGGATGCCGGACCGGGCGAGCTCGCGGGCCAGGGGCAGCGTCATGGAGGCCACGCCGCCCTTCGAGGCTGCGTACGCGACCTGCCCGATCTGACCGTCGAAGGCCGCCACGCTGGCGGTGTTGACGATCACCCCGCGCCCCCCGTCCTCGCCGGGCTCGTTCCCGGCCATCGCCGCCGCCGCGAGCCGTATAACGTTGAAGGTACCGATGAGGTTTACCTGGATAACCCTGGTGAACGAATCGAGGGAGTGCGGGCCATCGCTGCCGAGGGCCTTCTCCGCGATGGCGACGCCGGCGCAGTTGACGGCACCGTGGAGCGCGCCGAACTCGACGGCCGCCTCCACCGCTGACCTTACGCTGCCCTCGTCGGTGACGTCGGTCTCGACGAAGCGGGCGTTGGCGCCGGGCTCGCCCTTGAGGTCGGCGACGACGACGTTCGCGCCGGCGCCTTCGAGCATCCTGGCGGTGGCGGCGCCGAGGCCGGAACCGCCGCCGGCCACGAGGAAGGTGCGGTCCTGTATGTCCAACGTCTACCTCCCGGGTCGAGGGTACACGGTTCTGACGAGGGCGTCCCAGGCGCGGTCCGGCAGGAGGCGCCGGAGCCAGATGAAGAGGTGGGCCGAGGGCGTCACGGCGTAGCGGGTTCGGGGGCGGTCCGCGGTTATGGCGCGCTCTATCGTCGCCGCCACCGCCTCGGGGCCGCCGCCGAGCCTGAGGAACGGGCCCCGCTCGTAGTTGTCCCTCACGACCTTCGCCACACCCGCGTTGAAGCCGGCGTAGGGGCTGCCCGCGGGGGAGGTGGTCCCGGCCATCGAGCCGGTCGCGGCGTCGGCGAAGCCCGTGCGGATAAGGCCTGGTTCTACGACCACCACCTCCACGCCGAAGCCGGCGACCTCGAAGCGTAAAGCGTCGCTCACGGCCTCGACGGCGTACTTTGTCGCGTGGTAGTAGCCGCCGCCGGGGAAGGTGAGCCTGCCGCCCATGGATGAGATGTTGACGATCCTGCCCCACCCCTGCCGGCGCATCCCGGGGAGTGCCAACTGGCACATCCTCGTCAGCCCGAACACGTTGGTCTCGAACTGCCGGCGCACCTTCTCCATCGGGACCTCCTCGACCGCCCCGGACTGGCTGTAGCCTGCGTTGTTGACGAGGACGCCGACGGCCCCCTCCCGCCGCTCGACCTCCTCGACGGCGGCGCGCATGGAGTCCTCGTCCGTCACGTCGAGCGGCAGGAGCTCGCAGCCGCGGTCGGCGAGGGACGCTATCTTCCCGACGTCGCGGGCGGTGGCGTAGACCCTCCAGCCGGAGGACGCCAGGCGCTCGGCGGTCGCGCGGCCGATGCCGGTGGAGCAACCGGTGATCAGGACGGCCCTGGAGACGCCCACCGCTAGCCTTCCACGACGGTCAGGGAGATCCTGCTCGGCCGCCCCGCGTCGTGGAAGATCGTCTGGTGGGCAACCTCCGTACGGTCCGACCGTACGGCGCTTTCGCCGGTGTTGAGGTTCCGCTCCCACCTGGGATAGGAGCTCGACGTTACCTCCACCCTCAACCTGTGACCGACCTTGAACGTGTTACCCGTCGCCCAAAGGTCCACGCAGTACTCGTAGACCTCGCCGGGCTCGATGGGGGAGGGCGGGGTGGGGGTGACGACGCCGGGGGCCGGGTAGCTCTCGCGGGCGCTGGCGCGGATGACGCCGTCGCAGATCCCGACGGCCCGCCCGTCCGGGTGGACGTCCACGAGCCTGGCGACGAAGTCCGTGTCCGGCGCGGAAGAAGCGGCGAAGAGCGTCGCGTGTACCGCGCCGAGGACGGTGTAATCCTCAGCTAGAGGTTCACTGGTGTACGTCAGCACGTCGGGGCGGCCCTCGATGGGTCGCTGGTCGCGGGCGCCGGGGGCGTGGATCGGGGCCATGAGCGTCGGGCCGCCGAGCGTTGGCACGGGGTCCCTCGGGTCGTAGTCGTATTCGGACGGCTCTTCTGCGGCCTCGCCGGGCTCCCGTGCGAGCAGCCCGCCGGAGCGGAGGTGCCAGTCCTCGGTGTAGGAGCCGGGGGGCGGCCACTCCTCGTAGCCGCGCCAGCGGTTCTCGCCCATCACGAAGACCCGGACGGGCGGCGTGGCCTCGAGCGCGGACTCGTCGCCCTTGAGGGTGGCGTCGAACCAGCGGAGGTGCCTGTCGGTCAGGTCGCCGCGGTAGTTCAGGAACCCGCCCGTCGAGCCGAGGCCGAAGTCCAGGTCGCCGAAGGTGCTGCCGAAGTCCGCGTGGGTCCAGGGGCCGACGAGCAGGTGCGGCGGGCGCGTCCCGGCCTCCGTGGAGCGGGCCTTCATGGCCTCGTACTGCCGGAGCGTCTCCCCGATAAAGCAGTCGTACCAGCCGCCGATGTGGAAGGTGGGGGCGTCCACGCGGTCGTACCTGCCGTCCATGTTGAGGTATTCCCAGCTCGCGTCGTCCACACCGCGCTCGAGGCCGCCCCGGACGAACGGCACAACGCCGTCAGGGTTCGGCAGGTCCGAGAGCGGCAGCACGTCGTAGCCGCCGCCGGCGAGGATGGCGTCTATGACCCCGACGAGCTCCGGCAGCTTCTCGCCGATCTTCTCCGGCTCCTCTCGGTACTTGCGGAAGAGCGCGTTCGGGGCGATGGCCGCCTGGGCCCAGTAGAACATGATCCCGACCTCCTGCACCCCGCCGCGCATCTGCGCCCCGTTGAGGTGGTTGCCCCACGTGATGCCGGGCACCATGCTCTTGAGGGAGGGAGGGCGCATGACGGCCGCCTGCCACTGGGTCTTGCCGAAGTACGAGAGGCCGAACATCCCGACCCGGCCGTCGGAGCCCGGAAGCCCCGCCGCCCACTCGACGCTGTCGTACCCGTCCTCGTACTCGTTGACGAAAGGGACGAAGTCGCCTTCCGAGGCGTAGCGCCCGCGCACATCCTGGACCACGACGACGTAGCCCGCGCCCGCCGCCTTTACGGGATCGAAGTACGTGGGATCCCGGGGGCGGTCCTTCCCGTAGGGCAAACGCGTCAGCAAGACCGGGTGCTCGCCGCCCCCCGCCGGACGGTAGACGTCAGACATCAAGGTAGTGCCGTCGCGCATCCGCGCGGGCACGTTCTTCTGGACGGTGATCTCCCACGTCGGACCCAAGACGGGCTTCCCTCCCACCATAGCGTGCAACCCCCGCCGCAGTCTACCTGAACCACCGATTATGCTCACCGCTGCCTGAACGCCGGTCCCCGATCATCGCAGACCCACGTTATTTGACCGGTGATCCGCTTTCAGCAGATCGCGCCGTCAGCTCGCTCCGGCCTCTCGGCCTCCGCTCTCGGCCATCAGCTGCTTTCCTGCCGATCGCGGACGGCGTCGCTCAGATCCGGGCGCGGCGGGCCAAGAGCGCCAGCCCGGCCAACACCGCCGCCGCCGCGAGGACCGGCGCGGCGGCGGAGGCCGCGACGAGCCCGAGGAGCCTGCGCCGCATCTCGCGCGTGTCGTTGAGGTGCGGGAAAGGTTCGTCCGGGGCCTCGACGCCGAGAAAGTCGCAGAGCGGCCCCCAGCCCTCCTTGACGTCGTAGACGAGAAGCTTCTCCGGGGGGACCCGGCGGCGGACCTCTTCGTTGTGGCGGCGGAACGTCTCGATCGCGTGGCGGCGGTCCTCGAAGCGGCCTTCGAACGTGTCCTCCCAGACGATCTCGTCCGCCAGGCGGGCGATGCCCGTGACGCCAGGGACGAAGCGGCCGGCGAAGGCGAAGGCCAACCTTACGGGGGCGGGGCCCGCCGAGAGTTTGCGGATCCCGTAGATGGTGGCGTGGACGCTCTCGTACCAGCGTTCCGGGTCGCGGACGGTCAGGATCACGGGCGCCTCGGGGAAAGCCTCCATAAGCTCCGCGTAGAAGGCGCAGGCGGGCCAGTCGACCGCCAACCCGTAGCCGGAGAAGAACCCCTCCCAGTCCACCCGCTCCCCGCGACGCGCGGCCTTCCAGAAACGTACGTGTTCCGGGTGCGTGAAGACCTCGGTCATGTGGTAGGCGGGGCCGAACCCCAGGGTCTCCAGAGCCGCTTTGAGGGAGGTGGTGCCGGTCCGGCCGAAACCCGCGCCTACGACGTTCACGCGGGACGGTTCGCTCGCCCGGCGTCGGGCGCTACCGGCCACGACGTGGGGGCAGGATCCTGTACAGTCCTCCGGCCAGCAGCAGCGCGAGGACCATCGGCGCCGCAAAGGAGATCGCGCGCAGCATCCACACCCAGCGGCGCATCTCGGCCGTGTCGTTGAGGCGGGGGAAGGGTTCGTCGGGGGGCTCGACGCCGAGGAAGTCGCAGAGCGGGCCCCAGCCTTCCTTTACCTCGTAGACGAGGAGCTTCTCCGGGGGGACCCTGCGCTTTACTTCGGCGTTGTGGCGTTCGAAGACCGCCTTGGCGCGTTCGCCGTCCTCGAAGCGTCCGTCGAAGGTGTCGTCCCAGATCAGCCTCTTGTTCATGCGGCTGATCTTTCCGACGGCGGGGACGAAGAGGCCGAGGAGCCGGAACGTCGGCCGGGAGAGGGGAGAGATGACGGATATCTTGCTCAGCTCGTAGATGGTGTTGCGCGTGCTCTCGTACCAGCGGTCCGGGTCCCGCACGCTCAGGAGCACCTTCGCGTCCGGATACTCCTCCATCAGCCCCTCGTAGAACGCGCAGGCCGGCCAGTCGACGGCCGCGTCGTACCCTCCGAGGAGACCCTCCCAGTCGACCGGCTCGCCCCGGCGGGCGGCCTCCCAGGACTCGGCGTGCTCCGGGTGCTCGAAGACCTCGATCATGTGGTAGCAGGGACCGAACCCCAAAGTCTCCAGGGCCGCCTTCAACGACGTCGTGCCCGTGCGGCCGAAGCCGGCCCCGATCACCCTCAATCGGTCTCCGTCAGCCCGCCGCGGGCGCGTAGCCCTCGAACTGCTCGCGCAGCTTGAGCTTCTGAAACTTGCCCGTGGCCGTCATCGGGATGGACTCGACGAACTCGTAGGCGTCGGGCAGCCAGAACTTCGCGAAATCCTTCTCGAGGTGGGCGCGGAGGTCCTCCTCCGTGGCGCTCTCGCCCTCTTTGAGGACTATGGCGGCGAGCGGCCTCTCGTCCCACTTCTCGTGGGGAATGGCTATGACGGCCGCCTGCGAGACCGCCGGGTGGGCCATCAGGGCGTTCTCCAGCTCGACGGAGCTTATCCACTCGCCGCCGCTCTTTATGAGGTCCTTGGACCTGTCCGTGATCTTGATGAACCCGTACTCGTCTATGGTGACGATGTCCCCGGTCGTGAACCAGCCGTCGTCGGTGAACTTGTCGTCGCCCTCCGGCGCGTTGTAGTAGCGCTTGGCCACCCACGGCCCGCGCACCTCGAGCTCGCCCATGGACTCCCCGTCCCAAGGCACGAAGCCCTCGTCGCCCCTGGCCCTTATCTCCACGAACGGCACCGGGTAGCCCTGCTTGGCCTTGTACTCCAGCTTCTCGTCTTCGGGCAGCTCCTCGATCACCGTGGGCAGGTTGGCGACCGTCCCTATGGGGCTCATCTCCGTCATGCCCCACGCGTGGACGATGCCTATGCCGTGGCGCTTCTCGAACGCCTCTATGACGCCCTTGGGTGCGGCGGCGCCCCCGATGACCATGCTCCTGAGCTTCGATAGGTCGTACCTGCCCGGCTCCGCGTCGAGCGCCTGCAGCACGGCGAGAAAGACCGTCGGTACGCCCGCGGTGAACGTGACGCCCTCCTGCTCCAGGTCCTCCAGCATGCTCTCCGGGTCGAGGTGGGGTCCAGGCATCATGAGCTTGGCGCCGACGAGCACGGAGGCGAAGGGCAGGCCCCAGGCGTTGACGTGGAACATCGGGACGACCGGGAGGACGCAGTCGTGCTCCGAGAGGGCGAACGTGTTGCCCATCGCGACCATCATGGAGTGGAGGACCGTCGAGCGGTGGGAGTAGAGGGCGCCCTTCGGCCGGCCCGTGGTGCCCGAGGTGTAGCACATAGCCGCGGCCTGCTTCTCGTCGAAGTCTCGGTACTCGAAGTCCGACTCGTCGGCGTCCGAGAGGAGGTCTTCGTAGCCCATCATGCCCTCGGGGACGTCCCCACCCTCGGTGACCACTACCGCGTGCTCGACGTTCGTCCTCTCCCAAAACTTCTGGAAGACCGGGACGAGGGCCTCATCGACGATCATCACCCTGTCCTCGGCGTGGTTCGCTATAAACGAGAGGTCGTCCTCGTGCAGCCTGGGGTTGAGCGTGTGGAGCACCGCGCCGGAGCAGGGCACCCCGAAGTACGCCTCGAGGTGCTGGTAGGTGTTCCAGCCCAGAGTGCCGACCCGATCTCCGTCCTCCAGGCCGAGCTTCTTCAGGGCGACGGCCAGCTTCTTCGAGCGGGAGACGAAGTCCGCGAAGGTGTGGCGGTGGAAGGACTTGTCCGGGCGGCGGGTCACTATCTCGCGGTATCCGTAGAGCTGTTCCGCGCGACGCAAGATCGCGGGCAGGGTCAACTGGTAGTCTTGGGCGAGTCCCTCTAGCATGTTGCTCCTCCTCCTATGCGGCGTCGGGCGCCTCGCGCCCGTTGCTCCCTTTCCCGTAAAGAGCGTAGTACGGGACGATGTTAGCAGGCAGAATGGGAAAGGGCCAAGGCGGCAGAGGGATGCCGGAAGGGGCCAAGAGCGGCGGCCCCCGAGGCTGCGCCCGGTACCTGTTCAAGCCCGCCGAAGCACGCAAGGAGCGGGGCTAGAGGCCCCCAGCTACTTCTGGGGGTCTAATTCCGGTCCATGGGGGTGAGATGGTCGGCGACGCATCTTCTCCCGGGGCGAGCTCGGGGCGCGGAGGGCTGCTTGCACCTTTCGAACCATCTTTCGGCCGGAGCGATTGGGAAAGGGCCGGGCGTGGTACACCCGTTGGCATGATACGCGTCCTAGTAGCCCTCGCGCCGCGGATGTACCGCGAGGCCATAGTGCTCTCCATACACCGCAACCGCCCCGGCCTCGACGTGCGGGGCGTCCCCCCGGAGGACGCCTCGGACGAGGTCGAAGCCTTCCGGCCCCACCTGCTCGTCCACAACGACTCCGCGCCGATCCCCGAGGGGACGCTGGTCGGCGTCCCCTGGAGGGTGGAGGTGCTCTACTCGGACTCCATGGACACGCTGGTAAGGGCCAACGGGAAGGTCTCCCAGATGCACGACATGTCCACGGAGGACCTGCTGCGGGCGGTGGACGACGCGGCCGAACTGGCGGGGTGGGAGCCGGCCCAGGGCTGACCCGCGGCAGAGGACGACGGTCAGGCCTACCCGGCGTCCCCTCCCGGGGGCTCCCTGACCTCCTCGATGGTGATCCAGTCACGCAGCAGCGCCACCCTGGCCGCCTCGCCGCGGGAGCCGACGCCCATCTTCTCGTAGACGTTGGCCAAGTGGCGCTTGACGGTGGCCTCCGAGATGTGGAGCGCCCGGGCTATGCGGTCGTTGGAGAGACCGCGGGCGGCCAGGAGGAGGATCTCCAGTTCCCTGGCCGTGAGGACGCCGTCCGTCCCCTGCTCGGCGCCTTCCAGCATCGCCAGCGGCATCCCCACCACGGCGTTGCCCCCCGCCTGGTCGAGGACGGCCGCGCGGACGGCCGCGACGAGGTGCTCGGCGGAGGAGGTCTTCAGCAGGTAGGCGCTCACCCCCGCCCCCGTGAGCTGCCGCACGAAGCGCGGGCTCTCGATCATGGTGACTATGATCACCTTGGGCGGGTCGGGGAACGAGCGCATCGCGCGCAGCGTCTCCTTGGCCCTCTCGAACGGCATCTGCACCTGCATGACCACCACGTCCGGTCTGAGCTCGCGGGCCAACCTCAGGGCGTCCTCGTCGTTGGGGACCTCGGCGACGACCTCCATGGCCCCGTAGGAGGCCAGTATCCCGGCGAGGCCCTCCCTGAACATCGTGTGGTCGTCGGC
>DASYWA010000069.1:0-16517 GCA_035936475.1 Rubrobacter sp.
CCGCCTCGCGGGCTAGCTCCATGGTATCCAGCTTCGAGCGCAACTTCTCCCTGATCATGAGGTCCTCGGCGGCGAGGGCCTGGAAGAACAACGCCCGGAAGCGCAGCTTTCTGCTTTTTGCGCTCCGAGACTCACCGCCACGATTAAAGTTGCCGCTAATTGTTGGTGAGGCGCATAAAATGACAGCTAACGGGGAAAAGAATAAAAGTTACGGGGAAAAGAGATGCGCCCACCGAGCACTGAATGGGGGCGAGATCATGGGACGGGCCGTGGTGATGCTGCAGAGCTAATGGAGAGTAGGGGTGATGGGCTATTTTCTATGGCTCAGGGAGACGGGATCTAGGGTTGGCAGGGATTCAACCTGAAGGGAGGAGGAGAAGGTATGGATGATCGCGATCGTGAGCGACATGATGAACAACATGGGCTAATGATAGGTTTGCGGCGAGGAGGTAGGCGAACGAACATCGATCAGGCAGGTAGCCTTCGCAAGCATGATTGGTACCACCGTTGAGTGGTACCGCAGGGCTGAGAGGGGGTTCTCATGGAAGAGACTGCGTCAAACGGCGCACCTCGATGGCCGCGTAGCGCCGCGGTAATCGGTGCCGGCACCATGGGCCTGGGCGTGGCCGAGTATCTCGCCGCCGCCGGCGTCCGGGTCCGCATCTCCGAGGCTACGCCGGAGCTGGCCCGGCAGGCTCTGGAGCGACTCGGGCGGCGGGTCCGGGGGCACGGGGAGGCGGGTTTGCTCTCGCCGGAGGCGATCGACCGGGTGGCGGAGGTCGAGGCGGCCGACGACGTCGCTGCGGCGGTCCGGGACGTAGACCTCGTCTTCGAGGCGGTGCCCGAGAAGCTGGAGCCGAAGCACGAGGTCCTGGCGGCCTGCTCTGGCGCCGTGTCGTCGGAGGCCATCATCGTCTCCAATACCTCCTCTCTTTCGATGGACGAGCTCGCAACGTCCGTGGGACAGCCGGGGCGGTTTCTTGGCATGCACTGGTTCAACCCTCCCGAGTGGACGCCAGGAGTCGAGGTCATACCCGCCGCGTCGACCGACCCCGAGGTCGTCGAGCGGGTCGTAGGGTTTCTGCGAGCTATCGGGAAGCGGCCGGCAGTGGTGGGGAACGGGCCGGGCTTCGTCGCCAACCGCATCCAGATGGCCCTGTTTCTCGAGGCGCTCCGGTGTGTCGAGGACGGGCTGGCTTCGCCCCAAGAAGTGGACGAGGTAGTGCGTAGTTGCTTCGGCTTCCGGCTGCCGTTTTTCGGGCCGTTCCAGATCGCCGACATGGCCGGGCTCGACGTCTACGCCAGCATCTTCGAGGTCCTCAAGCGGGGTTTGGGTGAGAGATTCGAGGCGCCGGCCGCGCTGCGAGTGCTGCTCGAAGGGGGGCGCACGGGCACCAAGAGCGGCGCGGGGTTCCTCGAGTACTCCGACGAGGAGCGAGAGCGGCTCCTCCTGGAGCGCGATCGCCGCTACGCGGAGCTCAACGCGCTGCTCGAACGGCTGCCGCCCGTGCAAGCAGGCCGGGACGGGAAGGAGCCATGATCGAGGCCAGCATACTCTTCGGCGGAGGCCGGTGAGCCTGTCGTTCCGGCTCGACGGGAAGGTCGCTCTGGTCACCGGCGCGAGCCGCGGCCTGGGTGCAGGGGTCGCCGACGCGCTCAAGGAGGCCGGCGCGACGGTCGTCGGTACGAGCCGCAAGCAAGACTCCGCCGAACAGGTGGCAAAGCGGCTGGATTCCGTACCGGTCGCGATGGACGTCTCCGAGGTCTCCTCGGTGCGGGCGGGCGTCGACCGCGTGGCCTCCGAGCTCGGACGGCTGGACATCCTGGTCAACAACGCCGGTCTGAATATCCCGCAGGGGGTCTTCGACGTCGACGAGGCGAGTTGGGACGCCGTTCTGGACACGAACCTCAAGGGTACTTTCTTCGCCACCCAGGCCGCCGCCCGCCACATGGCGGACCACGGCGAGGGCGGGCGCATCGTCAACGTCGCCTCGCAGGCGGGCGTGGTGGGTATCGAGGAGCGGTCGGCCTACGGCTCCAGCAAGGGAGGGACGGTGTTGCTGACGAAGGTGCTCGCGATCGAGCTGGCGCAGCACCGGATCACCGTGAACGCGGTCGCCCCCACGTTCATAGCCACCGAACTGACACGCAGTACGCTCGAGGATCCCGCCTGGCGCGAGCGCATCCTCTCGCGCATCCCGTTGGGGCGTGTCGGAGAGGTCGAGGACGTCGCGGCGGCGACCGTGTATCTCGCCAGCCCGGCGGCCGAGATGGTGACCGGGCACACGCTCCTGGTGGATGGGGGATGGACCGCCTGGTGAGGAGGGTAAAGAGATTGTCGCCAACCGTTCCACGCGTCTTTAGTGGCGCGGTGAGTGACAGGTCCAGCGCGCACACCAGGGCACCACCGCTCTTCGCGGTGAGCACCCGCTGCGGCACGAGTACGTAACAGGGACGGACAAAGAAGAGCAGAGAACTGTGGGGCCATCGGCTGGTGACAAGTAGATCAAGGAGGAGAATCGGTGGAGTACCTGAAGAAAGCGGAGCCTATAGAGGAGCAGGTGACCCAGGGCATCAGAGACACGGTGAGCAGGATCCTGCTCGACGTCGAGAGAGAGGGTATAGCTGCCATAAGGCGCTACTCCGAGCAACTCGACGGCTGGAACCCCGAGTCGTTCATGGTCGGCGAGGAAGAGATCAAGAAGGCCACCGACTCTGTCGACGATGAGTTAAAGGGGCACATCGAGTTCGCCAAGGAGCAGGTTCAGAACTTCGCCAGGCTCCAGAAGGAGACGCTCGTCGACTTCGAGAAGGAGACGCTGCCCGGCGTGGTTTTGGGACAAAAACAGATCCCGGTGAACGCCGTGGGCTGCTACACGCCGAGCGGCCTCTACCCGATGTTCGCTTCGTCCATCATGACGGTCGCCGTGGCCAAGGTCGCGGGGACGAAACGTGTGGTGGCCGTGGCGGCTCCCCGCAAGGGCGAGAACGGCAAGCCCTACGGTATCTACGAGCCGATGCTCTATACGATGGCGACCTCGGGGGCCGACCAGATCCTATGCCTGGGGGGCGTGCAGGCCCTAGCGGCGGTCTCCTTCGGCTATGAAGAGGTCGAGCCGGTGGACATGATCGTGGGGGCCGGCAACGCCTACGTCGCGGAGGCCAAGCGCCAGCTCTTCGGCACCGTGGGCATAGACCTTCTCGCCGGGCCGTCCGAGATCGCTATCATAGCCGACGACTCGGCGGATCCGCACCTGCTAGCCGCGGACCTCCTCGGGCAATCTGAGCACGGGCCGACCTCACAGGCGGTCCTCATGACCTCCTCACGCGAGGTAGGGGAGGAAACCCTGCGCGAGGTGGACCGTTGGCTCGAGGGAGAGTGGCCCACGAGTGAGATGGCGGGCAAGTCATGGCGCGACCTCGGCGAGGTAATCCTCTGCGAGAGCGACGAGGAACTGGTGAAGGTCTCCGACCAAGTCGCCACAGAGCACCTCGAGGTCCAGACTAGGAACCCCGACTGGTTCCTGGAGCGCCTTACCAACTACGGCTCGCTCTTCTTGGGCGAGCACTCGACCGTTGCCTACTCGGACAAGGCTATCGGCACGAACCACGTGCTGCCCACAAAGAAGGCCGCCAGGTACACGGGCGGGTTGTGGGTCGGAAAGTTCACCAAGACTGTCACCTACCAGAAGGTCGCGGCGGAGGGGACGGCCGAGGTGGCGCCGGCGGCGGGGGCGATCTCCGAGGGTGAGCTGATGCTCGGCCACGCGGTGACCTGCCGTATCCGCGAGGAGCGGGTCAAGCAGAAGTCCGCCGCGAAGAAGTAGTAAGGGAGGTGGATGGACCGGCAGTACGCTACCTACGAGACTTCGGTCGAGATGCCCTGCCACCGCGAGATCGGATCGTGCGGGGAAGGCAGGCTCGCCCACGCCGCACCGCGACGGTTCGCCTCCAGCGGTACGCGACCCAAAAGGCAGGGTAGAGCAGCGTCCGTGCCGCCCGGACGGATCGGTTAATTGCCGATCCGTCCTTGATGGTACCGCCGTGCGTTTCTATACCGACGTAGCTTCGGCTACCTGTTCGCCCCAAAACTGCCGATCTCCTGCGCTTTACCCTAGTGCTACTTCTAGATCTGACCAGTCACCCAGGCTCTGCGAGAACACCCGCTTGAGCCGGACTGTGGGAGCGACCGCTGGGGCGAGGTCGTCTTTAGCAAGTGGAAAACCCGATCGAGATGGGAGTCTAGAAGGTTCTAGGCTTCAGGAAGACCCGGTACCCGTCTCTCCCCGGCTTCTTGCGAGCCGCGTTCTTGGGAGCGGGTCCGTGGGGCGAGCCCGGGACACGAAACGAACGGGCTCTACCTGACGGCTGAAACCTTATACCTGAAACCTCACCGAAGCGCCGCTTCGGGCGGAAGGCCCCGCGCCTGCAGGATGTGCCCGATGGCGAGGCCTATCTGCGAGTTTGGCGTCGAGGCGCCGGCGGTGAGCCCTATGCGGACGGGGCCTTCGGGAAGCCATCCCTCTTCTTCCACCTCTTCGCGCGCGTCGAGGGGGGTGCCGGCGGGCTTGTGGCGGATGGAGTCGCCGTCGATGCAGTCGCCGCTGGCTATGTGGTAGCTCGCGGGCACCCGCTCGTCGGCGATGATCGCGAGGTTGTTCGTGTTGGAGGAGTTGTAGCCGCCGATGACGACCATGACGTCGAGCGGCTGCTCCAGAAGGTCGAAGAGCGCGTCCTGGCGGTCCTGGGTGGCCGAGCAGATGGTGTCGAAGAGCTCGAAGTGGTCGGCTATGTTCTCCTCGCCGTAGCGCTCGGCCATCGCCTTCCTGAGCTCCTCGCCGACCGCGAGCGTCTCGCTCATCAGCATCGTGGTCTGGTTGGCCACACCAACGCGCTGGAGGTCCCGCCCGGGGTCGAAGCCGGGGCTCATGCCGTGGGCGAGCTTCTCCGTGAGCTCCTCTGATGTCATCCTGCCGAGGATAAAGTCCGTGACGTGGCCGGTCTCCTTGAGGTTGCGCACTATGAGGTAGCGGCCGTTGCCGCCGTCCTTGAGGGTCTGGCTTGCCGTGGCCTTCGTCTCCTCGTGGTAGTACTTGCCATGGATGATGCTGGTGAACCCTTTTTTGGCGTAGCGCGTCACGCGCTTCCAGACGGAGAGGACCGAGCCGCAGGTCGTGTCCACGACCACGCACTCCTTCTCGCGCAGCTTCTCGACCCAGGTTATGGGGGCGCCGAAGGCCGGGAGCAGGACCACGTCCTCGGGGGCGAGGCGGTCGAAGGCGTCGTCCGTCGGGCCGTCGAAGCCTGTGGAGAGGAACTCTATGCCCATCTCGCGCAGGCGGTCGTTCATGGAGGCGTTGTGGATCATGTCCCCCGTGATGAAGATGCGCCGGTCGGGGAACTTCTCGCGGGCCTGGAAGGCGTAGTCCACAGCCCGGTCGACCCCGTAGCAGAACCCGAACTCGTCGGCCAGGCGGATCGTCAGCCCGTCCACGGAGAGCACGTTGCCGTTCTCCCGCACCCGGTCTACGGCCTCGGAGCGGTAGTCGCGGTCGAGGAGGTGCTGCACCTCGTCGCGCATCTTGAAGCCCTTGCGGAAATATCTCTGCTCCGTCACGAACACCTCTTTGTAGCTATCAGCCATCAGCGGTCAGCTTCCAGCTTCTGGTCAGGGTTTTCCTCTCCCATTTTAGCAGGCGGCGCGCCGATTCTAGGAACGCTCTCACAACGCCGGGCACGGCACGGGCGCGTCCTTTTCGGGGTTCGGGTGCGTCGGGGGTCGGCCCGCTTAAGGCTGACCGCTGATAGCTGACCACTTCTCTTAAATGGGTGTAAAATAGCGCGCTGTGGAGAGAGGAAAGTCAACCATCATGCTCGCCGACGACGATCCCGTCGTGCTGGACTCCGCGACGGAGGTCCTCACGCGAGAGGGGTTCCGCGTCGTTATCGCCACGGACGGCCAGAGGGCCCTGCAGGAGGCGCTAGGCCGCCGGGTTGACCTTATCGTGATGGACGTCTCCATGCCGCACGTCGGCGGCGTCGAGGCCTGCCACTGCCTGAAGGCGATGCCGAAGACCTCGAAGATACCCGTGGTTCTGATGGTCGCCAAGAAAGACCCGGAGGCCAGGGCGCTGGCCGAGCGGACGCACGGCTCGGTGCGCGTTCTGCGCAAGCCCTTCTCCGACGAGGATCTCGTCTCGACCGTCCGCCAGGTGGTCAGACCCCGGTCGCTCATACGGTAACGGGCACACGCCGGGCTGGTGCCCCGGCGCGGGCTTCGGTGGTGCTATGATCCCCTCTTCGTGATCTCCGGAACGGAAAGCCTCTAGCGTTGGGTATGGGCAGGCGACGCAAGACGCTCGTGGTGCTCGCGACGCTGATCGGGACGTTCCTGGCGGCGCTCGACGCGACGGTCGTCGGCACCGCGATGCCGACGATCATCGGCGAGCTCGGCGGGCTGCCGCTCTACCCGTGGGCCTTCGCCTCTTACCTGCTGGCGGCCACCGTGACGGGGCCGGTCTTCGGCAAGCTCTCGGATACCTACGGGAGAAAGCCCGTTTACCTCGTCGGCATCTTCCTGTTTCTGCTCGGGAGCGCGCTCGCCGGGGCTTCGCAGAGCATGGCGGCCCTGATCGCTTTCAGGACGTTGCAGGGGCTCGGGGCGGGGGCGGTCCAGCCGGTCGCCATCACGATCGTCGGCGACATCTTCGAGCTTGAGGCGCGGGCCCGCATCCAGGGGCTTTTCGGGGCGGTGTGGGGGATCTCCGCGATCCTCGGCCCCGCCGTGGGCGGCCTGCTGACGGACCTCGTCTCCTGGCGGTGGGTCTTCTACCTGAACATCCCCTTCGGCCTCGCCGCCGCCGTCCTCCTGGCCCTGACCCTCACCGAGTCCTTCGAACGCCGCCGCCGGAAGGTGGACTACCTCGGCACCGCGCTGCTCACCGGCGGCCTCGTCGCCGTCCTGCTCGCCCTGCTCGGCGAGCCTGGGATAACGGCCGGCGGCGTCGCGATGTTCGTCGGCGGCGTGGCGATGCTCGCGCTCTTCGTCTTCGTGGAGGGGCGGGCGGAGGACCCGATAGTGCCGCCGGACATGTTCCGGGACCGCATCCTCTCCGTCTCGGCGTTCGGGAACCTGGCTTTAGGCGGGGTCCTGCTCGGGGTCTCCGTCTACGTGCCGCTCTTCGTGCAGGGCTCTTTAGGCGGCACGGCCCTCACGGCGGGCGCGGCCGTCGCCTCCCTCTCCATTGGCTGGCCGGTAGGCTCGTTCGTCGGGGGCCGGATGCTTTTGAGGACCGGCTACCGCGCGACGTTGCTGCTCGGGTCGGCCCTGGTCGCTTCGGGGTCAGCCCTGTGCGTCCCGATGGACCGGGGGACCTCCCTGACCTACGTGGTAGTCGCGGTGGTCGTCATAGGCCTCGGCCTCGGCTTCTCGAGCACGAGCTACCTCGTTAGCGTCCAGAACGCCGTGCCCTGGCGGCGGCGCGGGGTGGCGACCTCCTCCGTCGTGTTCTTCAGGACGGTGGGGGGCTCGCTCGGGGTCGCCGTGATGGGCGCGCTGCTCAACGCCTCCCTCGGCGACCGCTACCGGGCCGCCGTAGGGCGCGTGGCGGAGGGGGACGCGGCGCTGGGACGTCTGCTCTCGGACCCCAACGCCATACTGCAGCCGGCCGTCCGCGCCCGCGTCCCCGAAGCGGCTTACCAGGAGCTCGCCGGCGCCCTCTCCGCCGCGCTCTCCCCGGCGTTCTGGGTCCTGCTCGTCTTCGGCGTCGCAAGCGTGGCCGCCGCGGCCTTCTTCCCGCGGGGCGCAGCGGCCGACCTCGTCACCAGCGAGCCCGAGCATGGCTGATCCCGGCCGCGAGCTGGCGCTCGAAGACCTCCCGCACCCGCCGCTCTTCAAGCTGGTGGATAGGGGAGGGCTGGACGTTCTGCAGGAGACGGAGGTGGGCGGCGAGAGGGCTGCGGTGGCGGCCCTCTTCTCCGACAGGGAGCTCGCCGGCGAGTTCTCCGCCGGGGCCGCCGAGCACAGCATGGGGGCCATGGCCGGGGCCGACCCGCGGGAGCTCGCCGACTGGGCCGCCGTCGAAGACTTCGTTCTCTCCGGGGCCGACTACGTGCTCGTCGTCTCCGGGGAGGGCGCCGGGCTCTTCCACGCCGAGGACGTGGCGCGCGAGGCCGCCGGGAGGGTCGGGGAAATCCCGCTCCCCCTCTACGTCATCTCCGACGAGGGGGGAGAGGCGCCCCTCATCACCGTCGAGGTGGATGATGGAGAGGTCCTCGTCGTGGCGCTCTTCGGCACGCCCGAGGGGGCGCGTTCGTTCCGGGAGAGGGCCGCGCACCTCGGCCTGCCGGACAGGCTCGGCACCATAGACGACGCCGAAGGCCTCGTCCGCCACGCCCTCGTCGCCAGGGAGGCGGGCGCGGAGTACGCCGTCATAGATCCCGGCTCGGGGCTAACCGAGGCGGTGCCGATCGAGGAGCTGATCCAACCCTGAGCCGTGCCCAGGCGGCTACCCCGTCTCCGGAGGTCGGGGAGGCCCGTAAGGAGCCTTCCGGGGGCGTCACCTGGTGGCCCTTCCGCGATCGTCCTGCACGCCGCCGATCTCGGACGATCCCGATCGTCCTTTTGGCCCCGGCTCGCCCGCCGCCCCCGCCTGCGACCCGGACGGGTTACAGTACCCTTTGCCGGAGCACACGAGGCGGAGGAGACGTTTTGGAGGACGCGGGCACGGGGGGGTTGCGCGGAGACGCGCCGGGGTTGGGCGCTTATTTCGAGCGCGGGAGCCTGGTCTTTGTCTCCGCCCGGACGGGCAACGACCTGCAGGGGTACGTCTGCGAGGCCGACGGGAGGGGGCTCCTGGTCGACGTCCGGGACCCGAGCGGCGACCCTGGGGGCTACGAGTTTCTCCCGTGGTCGAGCATCGAGCGCGTCATCACCGAAGGGTAGGAGCCGCCCGACGGGCGCGCCCGCCGCGTGCTAGGCTACGCGTGCCTTGGACCGGTCCTCGCAGATGTCCTCGCAGATTCGCGGCACCATTCCGGCGGTCTTCCTCGGGCTGGTAGTGCTCCTCGCCTTGCCGCTTGCTTGCGGACGAGAGGGGGAGACCGTTCGGGTGGATCGGCCGAACGTCACGACCGACGGACGGACCACATCCGAGACCGGCACGACCGCCCCGGAGGGCAGGCCGAACGTGATCCTGATCCTCGCCGACGACCTCGACAGGACCGTCTTCAACCGCTCGACGCTCGACTCGGCCTGGACGCCGGAAGGAACCAGCTTCACCAACGCCCTGGCCACGACCTCGCTGTGCTGCCCCTCGAGGGCCTCCATCTTCCGCGGCCAGTACGCCCACAACACGGGCCTGGTGAACAACCTCAACGAGGAGCCGGGCGGGGGCGCGAGGTTCTTCCGCGAGAGCGGCCTCGAAGACGAGACCCTCGCCACGCTCCTGCAAGACGGCGGCTACGAGACCTGGTTCGGCGGCAAGTACCTCAACGGTTACGACGATGCGGGGGGGTGGGAGGGGTACGTGCCACCGGGGTGGGACGCCTGGCAGGCTTACCTCGACGAGAGCATCATCAATCGGGACGGGACCGTGATAGGCTTCGACGCCCACTACACCGACTGGCTCTCCGGCGAAGCCACCCGGTTCATAGGGGACCACCAAGGATCGACGCGGCCTTTCTTCATGCAGATCTCCGCCTGGGACACCCACTCGCCGCTCCTCGTACCGGAGCGCCACCGGGACGCCTACCCGCACGCGCGGGCCCCGAGGCCGCCGTCTTTCGACGAGGCCGACGTCTCGGAGAAGCCGGGCTGGGTGGCCGAGAAACCCGCCCTGCGGCAGGAAGAGATCGCCCGGTTCGACAGGCTCCAGGCCGCGCGGATGCGGAGCGCGCTTACCCTGGAGGACCTGAGCCGGAGCGTGGCATCCGCCCTCTCCCGCACCGACCAGCAGGACGACACCTACGTCATCTTCACCTCGGACAACGGCTTCCACATGGGCCTGCACCGCGTCAGGGGCGCCAAGTGGACCGCTTACACGGAGGCGCACGAGGTCCCGTTCGCGGTCAGGGGACCCGGGGTGCCCCGCGACAGATCCTTCGACGACCTCGTGACGAACACGGACATCGCCCCGACCGTCCTCGACCTGGCCGGCCTCCCCGCCCCTGGGTGGATGGACGGAAGGAGTTTTGCGCCGTTTTTGGACGGCACGGCGCCGGAGGCGTGGCGTTCGTCGGTCCTGATCGAAGGCGTAAGAGGCACCTACTACGAGAGGCCCGCCTACGCCGGCGTGCGCCGCGAGGACGAGGTCTACGTCGAGTACGACAGCGGCGATGAGGAGTACTACGACCTTGTCAAGGACTCCTACCAGCTGGAGAACCGCCCCGAAGCCGCGCCGCACGCGATGGTGGAGGACCTACGAGCCCTCGAGGACTGCTCGGGGGACGCCTGCAGACGGGCGGAAGGCTTTTAGGTTCTAGGCTTTGAGGTTTCAGGGGAGAGAGTCATTGGCGGAAAAGGCTCCTCTCCCTGCGGCATCTCGCTGGCCAGGCGGCCTTGGCGCGGCGCTCGCCCGCCGCGACTGAAGCCTAGAGCCTCAAAGCCTTCTCCAAGCCGGAGAAGAGCCGCCCGACGTCCTCCTCGGTGTTGTAGAGGTGCGGGGAGATGCGCACGCTCGCGCCTCGCACGCTCACGAAGATGCCCTCGGCGGCGAGTCGGGCGGCCAGGTCCCCGGGGGCATTGGGGCCGAGCTTGAGCCCGATCATGTGCCGCGCCCGATTCTCCCCCGGCATCGCCTCGAGGCCAAGCTCGCTCGCCCGGTCTTCGACGAGGTCGGTCAGCTCGCCCACGGTCTCGGCGACGTTCTCGACCCCCCAGGCGAGGATCTGGCGCAGCGCCTCGTTCGCCATCGGCAGCAGGACGAAGTTGCTCCGCTCGCCGACGTCGTAGCGCCTCGCGCCGGGCGCGAACTCGTCGCGGTACTCCGCGACCCGGGCGAAGGCCTCGCTGCCGCGGCGGTTGATCCAGTTGTGCTCCACCGGCTTCCCTTCCCGGTACCCGTCGCCCACGTACATGAAGCCGACGCCGTAGGGGCCGAGCAGCCACTTGTAGGCGCCGGCGACCAGGAAGTCCGGACGGACCTCGGCGACGTCGAAAGGCAAGGCCCCGAGCGACTGTATGGCGTCCACTACGAGCGCCGCCCCCACCTCCCTGGCCCGCCTGCCCACCCGAACCAGGTCCACGAGCGAGCCGTCCGTCCAGTGGCAGTTGGGCAGCGTGACGACGGCGACACCTTCGTCGAGCGCGTCGAGCACCGCGGTCGTCCAGTCGTGGTCGGCGGGGCGCGGGACGGTCACGATCTCCGCCCTCCGTTCCGCCGCCAGCTCGCGCCACGGGTAGACGTTCGAGGGAAACTGGTACTCGAGGACCAGGATCTTCTGCCCCTCCCGAACGGCGACGTTGTTGGCGGCGACGGCCACCCCGTAGCTGACCGAAGGGATTATGGCGACGCCGTCCGCGTCGCCGCCGACGAGCCGGGCGAAAAGATCCCGCGACTCCTCCACCTCGTCGAAAAAGTCTCGAGGTGCGATCTCCCACGGCCGCGACTTTCGCCCGACCGACCGCTCTCCGACCTCGCGCGCCGAACGTAGCTGCGGCCCCATGTATGCGCAGTTGAGGTAGGTGATACCTTTGGGCACCTCGAACAGGTCGCGTTGTTCTCCGAGGTTCATGCCTGCGGGTCCCTTCTGTGTTCCGGCGGGTGGACCGTCATTTAGCCAGAAACCGGATCAGCCTGCCCGTCGAGATCATGGCCCCCCCGAGCACGGCCGGGATGCCGCCGCCGGGATGCACGGAGGCCCCGACCCGCCACAGCCACGGACGCCGCCTGTCGTTGTACCGCGGCCGGTGCAACGGCCCGCTCCTCCAGAAGGGCCGCGCCTCCCCGTAGAGCGCCCCGCCCGCGCTTCCCCACTCCCCGAAATACCCGGGGTCCAGGACCAGGTGCTCCCCGAAAAACTCGGTCGCCGGCTTCGGCAGCCCGACCACCCGCGAGATGCGCCCGATCTCCCGCTCGACGAACGTATCTTCCAAGCCGTACTCCCTGCCGTTTGCGGGCGCGGTCAGCAGGAGCGCGAGCGTCCCGCCGCTGTTCGGGTAGACCTCGCCGGCCCCGTAGTGGTTGACGAAAGCCATGGTCTCCTCGGGCTCCCTTCCCGTCTCCAGGCTCGCGTGGAGCGCCGCGGGGTCGGAGGGCAGCACGACGCTGTGGGGAGGCATCGAGTCCGGCAGCTCCTCTTCGAGCGCCGCGTACACCGCCACCCCAGAGCAGGAGAGCCTGCGCCCCGCGGCTCTGCGGGCGTGGCCCAGCAACCCTTCGAGCCGGCCGGCGTCGAGCCCGCCGACCACGGCGTCCGCCGGGTACTCCGCTCCGTCCGTGAGGACCTTGCCGGCGGAGATCGAAAGGGCTGCCTCCCCGGTCCGCACCTCGACCCCGGCGCGGCGGGCGAGCCGCCCGAGGGCGAGGACGATCTCGTAGACGCCGCCCTCGGGCGCGAAGACCCCGTCCCGGGCCATCACGGCCGGCATGCTGGCGTAGAGCGCGGGCGTGCGGTCGGGGGAGACCCCCGCGTTGAGCGTGTGGATGGCTATAACTTCGCGCAGCCCGTCCGGCAGCCACGGGAGGCCGTCGAGGTAGGAGCGGGTCGTCAACCGCCTCCCGTAGGTCCGCAGGAGCCCGCCGAGCGCGGGGAGCGTCCGCCGGTCGATGGGGTCGGCTGTGAGGAGCCGCGTCACCTGCGGCCCGAGGCCCCCGTGTATCCCGGCGAACCTGTCCCACGCTTCTCTCCAGGGGTGCCCCTCCTCGACCGGCAGCGAGACCGACTCGCCGCGGTAGTGGTAGCGCCCGACCTCCGGCATCCGCTGGAGCTTTAGCGCCGCAACCTCCGCTGCCTCGCCGGGGTCGCCGGGGGAGTCCCAGCGGCGCAGCAGCTCCTCCCAGACGCCGGGGAAGGTGACGAGGGAGGGGCCCGTGTCCATCCGGCGTCCGTCGAGCTCGACGCGCCGGCTCTTGCCCCCGAGCCGGTCGTCCGCCTCCAGGAGCGTGACCGCGTGTCCTGCCCGGCCGAGCAGGGCCGCCGCCGCGAGACCCCCGATGCCGCCGCCGACGACCACGACCCTGCTCACGGGTAGGCCCCTAAAGAGAGGGCGCCCACGAGCTGCACGCCGGCCACGGTACCGGCGACGTAGGGAAAGGCTATGGAGAGGCGGTAGAGTCGGTGCCCCGTCTGCGGCAAGGGGTTTCTGTGCAGGGCGTGGAGCAGGTACCCGGCGATGGCGGCGTTCACGAGGGCCACGGGGACGTTCACGACGGCGAAGAGGACCGTCGAGAGCGCCCACAGCGAGCCGCTCCAGACGACCACCCCGGGGGGGCCGAGCCGGACGGCCGTCGTCCGGATGCCCGCCGCGCGGTCCTCTTCCACGTCCTGGACGGCGTCGAAGGTGTGCTTGGCCGCGCTCCAGGCCATGAGACCCACGGCGGCGGGCCACAGGGGCGCCTCTCCGAGCGCCAGCGGCACGAAGACCAGCGGGAACGCGTAGGCCGCGTTGCTCAAAGAGTCCAGGTAGGGGCGGGCCTTGAAGCGGGGCGGGGGGGCGGAGTAGCCGACAAAGACCAGGGCGTAGAGGACCATCCACAGCGTCGCCCCGGCCGGAAGCGTCGGGACGAAGAGGAGCAAGAACGGACCGTTCAGCAGGACGACGCCCCGGGCGATGAGGCGCACCTCCTCGGGGGCGATGCGGGCGCCTTCGAGGGTGCCCTTGCGGGGGTTCTTGGCGTCGGTCTCCTGGTCGAAGACGTCGTTGACGCCGTAGATCAGGAGGTTGAACGGCAGCGTGAGCCAGAGCAGTATCGGCAGCGTCTCCCACCGCCACAGGTCCCCCGCGAGCCACATCCCGACCGCCGCGGGTCCCACGGTGTTGATCCAGAGCACCGGCCGCGATATGTGGATGAGGCGCCTGATCACGGCCCAAATATACCAGCGCCACCCTCCCTTACCCTCTAAGATATGCGCGTGTTCTCACACGTCTTCCGCTCCACGCCGCGCCCACTGCTCCTCGCCTCGGCCGCCGCCTTCTCTGCTGCCTTCTTCGCGACGCGTTTCCCGGACGTGCCGGGCGCGAGCGTCGGCTCCTACGTCTCCACGGTCCTTATAGCCCTCCCGTCCCTGGTAGCGCTCTTCGCCCACCTCGGCCCCCGGAGGGCGGCCCTCTCCGTCCTCGCGGTCTCCGCCTTCGCCTACGCCATCGAGTCCATAGGCGTCGCCACCGGGTTCCCCTACGGGACTTTTTTCTACGACGACGCCCTCGGCCCGCGGTTCCTCGGGCTCGTGCCGTACCTCCTGCCCGTCACCTACGTCCCGCTCGTGATCGGGGCGGTCGCCGCCGCCTGGACCCCGGGGCGCCTGGCCCCGCGGGTCGTCCTCTCCGCCCTCCTGCTCGTCCTGATAGACGCCGTGCTAGACCCCGGAGCCACCGCCCTGGGGTTCTGGGTCTGGCCCGAAGGCGGCCCCTACTACGGCGTGCCCCTCCGCAACTTCGCCGGCTGGCTGCTCTCCGGCACCGTCTCCGCCGCCCTGCTCCTCTCCACAAGCCGCACCCGCACCCCGCCACCCCCCGGCGCCCTCGACAGCGCCGTCCTCGCCCTCGCCTTCTGGACGGGAGCCGCCGTCTTCTCCGGCCTCGCCTTCCCGGCGCTGCTCGGCCTGCTCCTTCTCGCCCTCTCCCTGGCACGCCGCTCGGCCCTCAAGACCGCGTCAAAGTAGCAACAGGCACAAGAAGCGCGGTTGGACCGGCCGCCGGCCCCTGCATATGGCGTTTCTGTAACTTTTATTTAATTTCGTTAATTCGGATCTTTTATTTATGAATCCGTTGTGCTTACATGTTGCTCGTAGGACGGGCGCGAGCGAAGAAGGAGCGGCGATGATCCAGGAGCAGGCGGTCAGGGGGTTGGGTGTTCGCAGGGAGGACCCGGCCTACAGGAACGGTTGGGAGGACGGGCGGTTCGGGCCGTCCGAGCTTTTCCTCTCGAACTCGAACCTTGCGGGTTGGGACGGCCACAGGGAGCGGCTCGCGTACTACCGGGGCCACCGCGACGGCCGGCGGGTGCGCGAGATGCTGGCGGAGGAGAGGACGGCCTAGCCCCAACCCGCAAGGCCTCACGATCCACGGGGCGACGGTTACCTTCTCCGCCCGAGTCCGTCTCTATAGAGTCGTCCCCGCCGACGCCGGCCGCTTCCGTGGCCGGCGTCTTCGCGCGTCCCCCCTGCAACCTCGTCCCCGGCGGGCGAGGTCGGGCCTCGCCGACCGACGCCGTAGAGGACCAGGGGCGCCGCATCGCGGGCAGGGAGGCCTGGTGCCCGGAGGCCGGGTCCTCGGGCAACGACGCGACCGTGGCCGGGGGGAGTCTCCGCCGCACACGGCGCAGGCCTGAAGATAGGTTTCGGGGGCCGGCTCCGTCCGCCTGCAACCCTTCGGGATCAACCGCGTATTCGGGAAAGAGGGCCGGCGGCTCCCCCTCCAAGTTCGCCGCCGGCCCGCGGGTATGTTAGCGAATGTTTCCGGCGATCTCCACGAGGAGGGTACCCCGGTCTCCGGGTTGAGGTTCCCGGGTTCTAGGGGCAACCTCCGGGCTCGGGCTTGCCGGCGTTGTGCGCGATGTGGAAATTCCCGGAGCCGCCCCCGGCCTCCATGCAGTAGGAAGCGTCAGTGCCGGATGCGACGACCACTTCCTGGTCGCCCTGCCTGAAACCGTGCGCTTCCAGGGCCTCCGCGTCGGCGGCGTAAGCGTCCTCCTCGGCGTAGTGGAGTTGCTGGGCGGTCGCGGCGGTGCGGAGTTGCGCCTGGGCCGCGGTGTCCTTGGCCCTCTCCTGCTGCCCAATGTAGGCGGGGATCGAGATCGCGGCCAGTATCCCGATGATGACCACCACCGTATCATTGCAATTCTGCAAACGACACGGATCTCAGGGTCCGGGCCGTACTCCTGGCCGACGGTACCTGGCGGACGGAATTGACGAGAGATTAGAGAAAGGAAGGTACGGGGCGTGTGTGGATGTCCAGGCGTATGCGACGCGCTATCCTGCTAGTCAGTGCGGCCAAACGGCTTTCCGCAGTAAACCGCGACTCTGACATTCTCATATAGCATGGCAGCGCAGTAAGCACTCCGGCTCCTCGTCACCGTCGCGGCGGACCCCCGGCCAGTAGACGGGGGTCTTTTCTGTTGCACCCGGTCGCGAGGTTAGGGGAGAAGAGGTGGCAGGGCCGGGGTCCTTCTCTGGCAAGGACCCCGGCCCTTGTTCTTCACCTACTTCATCCGAGTGCGTGGAAGGGTTGTTCTCGGAACTTCGCCCATACAGAGGTGGCCTCGAGTTCCGACTACTGGCACCATACTTGCAGTCGAAAGTACACGCGCTCCGCTTTCGAGCGCAGCGCTCGGACAAGGGAGGACCGAGCGATGATC
>DASYWA010000070.1:0-2536 GCA_035936475.1 Rubrobacter sp.
AATCGCCCGAGCCCGTCGCCCTGATCCCGGTGGGGCCGCTCACCAACGTGGCCGCGTTCTTGAGGGCGCACCCCGACCTGAAGGGCAAGATCTCCGGCATCTCCCTCATGGGCGGGAGCATGGGCCTCGGCAACACCACGCCGGCGGCCGAGTTCAACATCTACGTGGACCCCGAGGCCGCCCGCGAGGTCTTCGAGTCGGGCCTCCCCATCACCATGAGCGGCCTCGACGTGACCCACCAGGCGGGCGCGGGCAGGGCCGAGCGGGAGCGGCTGCGGGGCATCGGGGGCGTCGGGGAGGTGGTCGCCGGCTTTCTGGACTTTTTCGCCGGGACCTACGAGCGGGTCTTCGGCTTCGACGCCCCGCCCCTGCACGACCCCGTCGCCGTCGCGGCGGTCATCGAACCGGCCCTGCTCCGGACGCGGACCATGCGCGTTGACGTGGAGTGCGAGAGCGACCTCACCCGCGGCGAGACGGTCTGCGACTTCCACGGCGTGACGGGCAAACCCCCGAACGCCGACGTCGGCGTCGAACTGGACCGGGAGGCCTTCTTCGACCTGCTACACGACTCCCTCAAACGTCTGTAGGGGCGTCTATTCCTCTAGCCTCGCCCCCCGGAGCGTCCGGACGACGAAGGCGTCGAACCCGGCGAAGGCGGCCGCGTTGTCGGGGGAGACCTCCAGCCTGGCGTGGTCTATGGCCGGCGTGACGGTTACGCGGAGGTCGGGTGCTACGGCGTCCAGGTTGCGGGACTCGGAGGCCGGAAAGTACTTGTCCTTCGGGCCGGTGGCGACCTCGACGGGGGCACGTATCCGTCCCGAACCCGCGAGCGGCGATAAGGCTTCGAGGTCTTCTTTGACCCCGCCCGGAAGACCGGAGTAGAGCGCGTCGAAGCGGTCGGGTTCCCTGTTGGCGAGCAGCGCGACCACGGCAAAGGCCTCAGGGCCGAGGTCCTCCGTCCGGCGCAGGCGGAGGCCGCCCAAAGGGTTCGGGTTCTCGCGGCCGACGGCTTCCATCTCCGCGGACAGGTCCCGCCGGTCCTCGCCGGGGGGGAGCGCGGCTATCACGGAGCGGGCCACCACGTAGGAGAGGAAGGGGTCGGCGTCGTGGCGGGCGAAGTCCCCTTCCTCCGTCTCGTAGGCGCCCGTGGTTGCGAGGCTCAGGACGGTCCGGATGTCCGAGTACGGGGCGACGCCGGCGACCAGGGAGACGCGGTCGGCGGTGTTGGGCCTCTCCGCGGCCAGGAGGGAGAGGGTGGCGCCGGTCGAGATGCCGACCATGGACACCTCGCCCCCGGCGGCGTCCGGCCGGCCGGAGACGGCGCGGGCCACCTCGGCGGTCTCGTTCACCGTCTCGGGGGTGATCCTGTCCTCCATCAGACCCGGGAGGTCGGGCAGGACCACGAGGTACCCGGCCCTGGCGAACCCTTCGGCGAGCCGCCGGGCCTCGGGCAGCTTCCGGCCCTCGGGGACCGTGCCGTTGACGAAGAACACCGCGGGCCACGGGCCCTCTCCCGCGGGCCTCACGATCAGGGCCGGGTTCCCGGCGACGGTCCCGTCTTCAGAGCGCGGCTCGCCGCTCACGGCCTCGGCCGCCGGCGTCAGGGCGGGGGCGTCGAGGACGGAGAAGATCACGACGACCGCCCGCGCCTGCGCGTCCACCCAAGACCAGAAGACGAAAAGGACCCCCACGACCGTCGCCAGGAGCACGAGGTAGCCGGTTCGCCTGCGCCGGCGCCTGAACTTCTCCTCACTCCTGACCCGAATCCGCCGCAAAGCCTCTCCCGCCGGAGACACCCGTCCGCCGCTACTAACTATGCTACGGGGCTTGTTCTCTGTCTACGCCGGGTCGGGCGGGCGGGTTTGAGATCCGCCCCTACGGAGGGTGTCCGTGGGGAAGACCAGCGACCGCGTGCCTCCGTCAGACCTTTTCGAGCGGACGGTGGGGCCCCGGCGGCAGCTCGATGCGCACCTCGTCACCGGGCCGCACCTCGCCCCCGGTGACGACGACGCCCATGACGCCGGCCTTGCGGACGAGGTTGCCCGTCTCGTCGCGGCCGAGCACGGCCTGCATGAGGCCGGGTTGGAGGCCGTCGAGCTGCCTGCAGGGGTCGCGCAGGCCCGTCACCTCGACGGACGCCGTCCCGCCGAGGCGCAGCGTGGCTCCGGTCGGCAGGCCGAGCAGGTCGACGCCGCGGGTCGTGACGTTCTCGCCCATCTGGCCGGCCGAGACGTCGAAGCCCGCCGCCCGCAGCTCGTCGTGGAGCTCCGCGTGGATGAGGTGGACCTGCGTGAGGTTCGGCTGCGTCGGGTCCCGCCTCACCCGGGAGCGGTGTTTCACCCTCTCGCCCATGTGGGCGTCGCCCTCCACGCCGAGCCCGGCCAGGAGCCTGATGGCCCCCGCGTTCGTCTTGCCGAAGGTGTGGCCCGCGCTGCGGCTGACCGAGGTCACCTCTCCGTTCACGGTCTCGCGCTCCTCTGGCGTACGGGCGGTCGTCCCCAAGCATACCGGATCTAGCCGACCGCCAGGGCCACTA
>DASYWA010000071.1:0-5726 GCA_035936475.1 Rubrobacter sp.
GGGCCAGCCCCGAGGGGACGCGGACGCCCTCCCCAAGCCCGCCCCGTGGCGATTCTCCCGGCTGCCGGTCCAAACGCTCACCCTTCCCTCGACCTCAAGACGGCTGCCCCGTAGCCCGGTCCGGTAAACGATCACACCCGAACACCCCGGCCGCATCCCCCAAATGGGCTACTTTTGCCCGGACCTGCGCCGTCTGACCCGCAGCCTACGGGCCGCCCGTCGCCGGATCGTTACGGAGAACGTTACGTGTCCCCCGAACGATAGAACCCTTCAGAAAAAGCGTCCGCGATGCTACCCTTGGCCAGATCACATCGGAAGCGGGGGCGAGGTATCTTGCGCGAGATAGAGGCGAGCCGGGTAACGGAAGCGGTGCGCGGCCTGTGCATCGAGGCGAACACCGAGCTGCCCGAGAGCCACCTCTCGGCGCTGCGACGCGCGCTCGAAGACGAAGAGTCGCCCCTCGGGCGCGAGGTCATCGAGAGGCTCCTCCAGAACGCCGAGGTCGCCAGGGACAGGTGCATCGCCTTCTGCCAGGACACCGGCTACGCGGTCTTCTTCGTCGAGGCGGGCGACGAAGTCCGGGTGACCGGCGGGCTCGGCGAGGCCATAGACGAGGGCGTCAGGCGGGGCTACGACGAGGGCTACCTCAGGAAGTCCATAGTCCGGAGCCCCATAGACCGGACCAACACCGGCGACAACACCCCCGCCGTCGTCTACCACGAGCCCGTCGAGGGGGAGGGCCTCAAGCTGACGATGCTCGTCAAAGGGGCCGGCTGCGACAACATGAGCGCCCTCCGGATGCTCACCCCCGCCGAGGGCGTGGAGGCCATGAAGGACTTCGTCGTCGAGACCATAGAGAGGGCCGGCCCGAACGCCAGCCCGCCCGTGACCGTCGGCGTCGGCATCGGCGGCCCGTTCGAGAAGGCGGCCCTGCTCGCCAAAAAGGCGCTCATCCGTCCCTCCGGCGAGCCGAACCCCGACCCCGAGCTTGCGGAGCTGGAGCGGGACCTGCTCGACAGGATCAACGCCACAGGCATAGGCCCCGCCGGTTACGGCGGCACCCAGACGGCGCTTGCGGTCCACCTCGAGAGCTTCCCGACCCACATCGCGGCCTTCCCCGTCGCCGTCAACCTCGACTGCCACTCCCACCGCACGGCCTCCGTACAGCTATGAGCCAAGAGCCCGTCCGCGTGGAGATCCCGCTGACGACCGAGGGCAACGGGTCCCTCCGAACCGGCGACGTGGTCCTGCTCTCAGGCGTCCTCTTCGCCGCCCGCGACGCGGCCCACGCCAGGATCAAGGACGCCATAGAGAACGACGGTCCGCTGCCGTTCGACCCCGAGGGGCAGGTCGTGTACTTCACCGGCCCGGCGCCGGCCAGGCCAGGCCACGCGCTCGGCCCGGCCGGGCCGACGACGGCCTCCAGGATGGACCCGTACTCGCCGCTCCTCATAGAACGCGGCCTGAAGGGCATGGTCGGCAAGGGCCTGCGCTCCGACAGCGTGATCTCCTCGATGCGCGAGCACGGCTGCGTGTACTTCGGGGCCGTCGAGGGGACGGCCGCTCTCCTGGCCGACCGGGTGAAGGAGGCTGAGGTAGTCGCCTACGAGGACCTGGGGGCGGAGGCGATACAGCGCCTCGTCGTTGACGACTTCCCCGTCGTCGTGGTCAACGACCTTCACGGGGGCGACCTCTACCGGGAGGGCAGGGAGCGCTGGCGCCGTCCGGCTAGCAGGGGGTGACGAAAGTAACGGGGCCGTATCCGGGAACCTGCGCCCTTCCTGGCGTAGAGATCTTCCACCCGGCCGGGTAGGAGGGGCGGAGGAAAGGCCCGAGGATCGCCGAGGGGGCTTACGACCACGCCGCCCTCGCCAGAGCGCCGCAAGAGGAGGTCGTTCACGGCCGTGCCTCGTTTGGGGCATACTGAAGGCGTCCTGGCGCGGGAGGTTGGTGGGTAAAACGCGATGGGTAGTCTGCTCGCCGAGCTTGCGAGATGGGTCGTGGACGTCGTCCACTCCTTCGGGTACGTCGGCGTGTTCGTGGTGGTCTTGTTGGGGAGCCTCTACCTGCCGGTTCCGACGGAGTTCACCCTCCCGCTCTTCGGGTTCCTTGTGGGTCAGGGTCGGCTGACCTTCGTGCCCGTGGTGCTGGCGGGCACGGCGGCGAGGGTGTCCGCGGCCATGTTCTTCTACTCTTTGGGGCTCCGGATCGGCGAGGCGCGCCTGCGGCGCCTGATCGGGCGCGCCGAGCGGACCAAGCTCGTGTACGGTTCGGACCTCGACCGGGCGAGCGCGGCCTTCCAGCGGCACGGCGGTACGGCCATCCTTATCGGCCACCTCATCCCGGGCGTAGGCGCCCTGATCTCGATCCCCGCCGGCCTGAAGCGCATGCCCGTCCGGTGGCGGTTCCTGGGCTACACCCTCCTCGGCAGCACCGCCTGGACCGGGACGCTGGTCGGCCTCGGATGGGCCCTCGGCCGGCGGTGGCGGGTGGTGGAAGTGTACGCGTCGTACGTCGGGCTCGCGTTGTTGTCCGCCCTCGTCCTCGGGGCCCTGTGGTTCTTGTGGCGGCGGTGGAGGGCGCACAGATGAGCCGCTACGGGCCGGACACCCCGCGACGGCCATGAAGGACTTTCTCTCGGACCTGAGGGACATCGTCGGCCCCGGCTCCCTGGGGCGCGTGTTGATCAAGGTGCGCGAGAACGACCTGCTGGGGCTCGCGGGGCAGCTAACCTACTTCTTCCTGCTCTCCTTTTTCCCGTTCCTCATCTTCCTGGTAGCGCTGGCCGGGCTCGTGCTCGACGATCCCGAGGCGGCGGTGAGGCGTCTGATCAGCGAGTCCGCCGGCTTCCTGCCGGCGGAGGCCGTCGAGCTCCTCGTGGCCTACTTGGACAGGACGCTGCGCGGCACGAGCTCGGGCGTCCTCGTCTTCGGCATCGTCACGACGCTGTGGATGGGCTCGGCCGCCTCGATCTCCATCACCAAGGCGGCCAACCGGGCCTACGGCCTCATCGAGACGCGCCCCTTCTGGAAGCTGCGCGGCACCTCCATCCTGCTGGCCCTGGGTTTCACGCTGCTGATGGCGACGCTCTCGCTCGTGGCCTTCGGGGTGGAGACGTTCATAAGGACGCTCGGCGGGCCTCTGGAGTCTCTGCTGCCCGTCTGGAGCGCGGCACGCTGGGCTTTCGCCTTCGTGGTAGTGACGACCGCCCTGAGCGTCCTCTACTACCTCGCCCCCGACGCCCGCGTGCCGTTCAAGTGGATCACGCCCGGAGGGTTCGCGGCGACGGTCCTCATGTTCGCCGCGAGCATCGCGCTCAGCTTCTACGCCTCAAGGCTCGGCAACTACGACCGGATCTACGGCCAGCTCGGCGCGGTCATAGTGTTCATGCTCTGGCTCTACGCCATGGGCCTCATGGTGCTCGTAGGCGTCGAGATCAACGCCGTGCTGGCCCGCAGGGTGGAGGACAAGAAGGACATCGAACTGGTCCACAAGCAGGACGCCGGAGGCGGACAACGGAGCGAGGGAGGGTAGGCAGCACCCACCCCGGGCCCGTCCGGGGACGGGCTTACGCGGGTCCTTCGGCCCGGCCCTCCTCGATCAAGCGCTCCACCTTCTCGACGTACTTCTCGGGCTTGGCCTTGCGCTCCAGGCCCCCGCTCGACATGTAGCGGACCTTGCCGTAGACCTCGCGCTCGGCCCAGCCGCGGTCGTGCTGGCCGAAGACCCACGCGACGTTGGCGAAAGAGTTGGGGTCGCGGCCGTCCAGGAAGTACTTGTTGTTGAGGTACAACGTGGTCCTGTAGGCGTGCTCGGGGGTGTTCGACCACTCCAGGATCTTCTTCCCCCAGTACATGCGCATGTGGTTGTGCATGTACCCCGTGTGGACCATCTCCTTCATCGCCGCGTTCCAGTACTCGTCGTGCGTCTCGGCGTTCTCTAGCTGCTCCCGGGTGTACGTATACTCGCGCGCATCGTCCTTGTGCTCTTCGAGCGTCTTCTTCGCCCAGCCGGGGAGGTTGGAGTAGGAGTCGTAGTCGTCGTTGTAGAAGACAAAGTTGAAGGAGAGCTCGCGGCGCACGACGAGCTCCTCGACGAACGACTCGACGTTGTCCTTCTCCGCGCCCGCCTCGCGGGCTTGGAGGGCCAGCCAGATCGGGGAGATGTGCCCGTAGTGCAGGTACTTGCTCATGTGGGAGATGTGATCGGTCTGCGGCTGGTTGCGGTTCCCGACGTAGTCGGGGAGGCTCTTCTTCAGGAAGCGGCGGAACATCTTCTTCGCCTCCGACGTACCGCCCCGATACAGGTGGCCCAGAGGTCCCACGCTCCGGTCAAGGTCCATCCCACCGAGGATTCCCTCTATATCCGAGAGGTCGAGGCCTTCTTCTTGCATCTCGGAGGACTGCTTCCGAAGCTTTGTCGGGGTGAGCTCCACCAGAAAGTCGTCGAGGTACTCCTGGATCTTCGGCCGCAAGGTCCTCGCGGCGTGCTCCTGCTTGCCCGACGCGAGCTCGACGGGCACCACCACGTCCGTCTCGACCTGCACGAGGGGGCACCCCGCCTCCCTCGCCACCCTCTCGCGCCACCTCTTCTGCGGGCGCATGTAGCCGCGGTCGGTGACGATGAGGGAGGCGTTTCGGCCGGCCTCGAGCGCCACCTCGTCCGGCGGGCCCCTCCTGACCACGAACTTTACCCCGCGCCTGCCGAGGGCCTCTTCGACGTCGGCAAGCCCCTCCAGCATGAAGGCGTAGTGGCGGAGGTTCGCCTCCGGGTAGTCGTCGGTATGCCCTAGCTCTTACAACTCGCTCGCTTGGCGTCCACGCTGTCCTCCGCCCGGGTGGCATGCAGGAAGTAAAGGTTACGTACCAGTAGCGCCTTGGGGATGTCCACGGACTCAATCGAGACGAATCGCGGAAACCGAGAGAAGGCAAAGGAAAGTATAGACAGCGCTTTTCCTATGTGGTTTGGGAGCGATCTCGGACGGGGCCCTCGGCCCGGTCCTCCTCGATTAGGCGCTCCACCTTCTGGACGTACTGCTCGGGTTTGGCCTTGCGCTCGAGGCCGCCGCTCGACATGTAGCGGACCTTGCCGTACACATCCCGTTCTTTCCAACCCCGATCGTGCTGGCCAAAAACCCAGGCGACGTTGGCGAAGGAGTTGGGGTCGCGGCCGTCCAGAAAGTACTTGTTGTTGAGATAGAGCGTCGTCGCGTAGGCCTCCTGCGGAGTCTCCGTCCACTCCAAGATCTTCTTTCCCCAGTACATGCGCATGTAGTTGTGCATGTACCCAGTGTGGATCATCTCCTTCATCGCCGCGTTCCAGTACTCGTCGTGCGTTTGGGCGTTCTCGAGCTGTTCGCGAGAGTAAACGTACTCGCGCGGGTCCTTCGTGTGCTCTTCGAGCGTCTCCTTGGCCCAGCCGGGGAGGTTGGAATAGGAGTCGTAGTCCGGGGTGTAGTGGCAGAAGTTCATCGAGAGCTCGCGGCGCACGATCACCTCTTCGAGGTATGAGTCCAAGTCGTCCTGCGGGCCACCAGACCCCCGGATCTTCAGTGCCACGTACACCGGGGAGATGTGGCCGTAGTGCAGATACTTGCTCATGTGCGAGACGTCGTCGGTCTGCGGTTGGTTGCGATGCACTACGTAGGTTTCAAATCTAGTCTCGATGAACTTATCAAGAACAGCCTTCGCCTCCGAAGTGCCGCCCTTATAAAGGCGGCTTACAGG
>DASYWA010000072.1:0-6663 GCA_035936475.1 Rubrobacter sp.
TGTCAGCCGAAATAGTGGCCCTGCTGGTCCTGCTCGGTGGGGTGGTTGGGGCGGTCGTGTTCACCCTCGTCATCGTCTTCGTGGTCGACCGTTCGGCCGCAAACTCACGCCCGCCGAACGGGGACGATGGCGCGCGAGAACCGGAAGGCGAGAGACGCTAGCGAGAGGAGCGGTTTTGCGTCACCTGAACGAACAACGGGCCGCCGCGACAGAAGTACGCTGCCCCGGTGGCCGACGATGACGCGGCAGGCGGGCGCCGGGCGCGCCCTGGTGACGGGCGGGGCTGGCCTGATCGGCTCGCACCTCACGGACCTGCTTCTGGAGCACGGCTACGGGGTGCGCATCCTCGACAACCTCGAGCCCAACACCCATCGCAACGGCAGACCGCCCTGGATACCGCCCGAAGCCGAGTTTCTCCGCGCGGATATCCGGGACCGGGATGCCGTCAGGTCGGCGCTCGAAGGCGTGGACGTCGTCTTCCACCAAGCGGCCTACGGTGGATACATGCCGGAGATGGCCAAGTACGTCGAGGTCAACAGCTTCGGCACCGCCCAGATGCTCGAGGTTATCCGCGACGAGAACCTGCCGGTCGAGAAGGTCGTGGTCGCCTCCTCGCAGGCCGTCTACCGCGAGGGCGCGGCGGACTGCCCCCGGCACGGCCCCGTCTTTCCCGACACCCGCCCCACCGATAGGCTCGCTGAGGGAGACTACGCCGTCCGCTGCCCCGTGTGCGGGGAGCCATCCGACCCGATCCCCACGCCGGAGGAGGCCCCGATGGGCGGCGAGACGGTGTACGCGATCACCAAGTCCGACCAGGAGCGGCTGGCCCTCGCCTGGGGGCGGCAGACCGGAATCCCGACCGTGGCGCTGCGCTACTCCTGCACCTACGGACCGCGCCAGTCCGTCTTCAACCCCTACACGGGGGTGATCGCGATCTTCGCGACGCGCCTCCTGAACGGCCAGCCGCCCGTGCTCTACGAGGACGGCGAGCAGACCCGCGACCTCTGCTTCGTGGGCGACGTCGCCCGCGCCAACCTGCTCGTCGCCGAGAGCGACGCGCTCGACGGCCTGCCGGTCAACGTCGGCAGCGGCCGGGCCACGACGATCCGCGAGGTCGCGCAGATGGTCTCCGAAGCCCTGGATGTGCGGATAGAACCACTCGCCAGGGGCGAGTTCAGGCCGGGGGAGATGCGCCACCTGACCTCGGACATCTCCCGCATCCGCGAGGCCGGCTACGAGCCGGGCGTGGACCTTATGCAGGGTATCGAGCGGTATATCGGCTGGATCCGGGACCAGGGAGACGTGCGCGACTACTTTGCGGAGGCCGAGAAGGTGCTCCGGGCGAAGCGCATAGTTCACGAGGTAGGCTCCACCAGGGGCTCCACCGATCTCTAACAACCTCGACACCGTGCTCCATCGTCCGCGTCTCGCGCAGAGACCCGAGGGGATGGGCGGAGGCGGCGTGACGAGAACAGGGTCGTTGATGGGCCTCTTGTGGTTCGCGCTGTTCGCGGCGGTCTTCCTGACCGGTTGCGGTGGTCCCGAGGGGCAAACCGGCGGGGGAGACGGGTCTTCGAAAAAGGCGGGCGCCGCGGTCTCGGGGGAGTCCGTAGAGGTGGCGGGCGGCGAGGCTCTTGTGTGGGGCGAGGGCGACCGGGGGGCGGTGCTGGCGCACGGGGCGGCCTACGACGCGGCGAGCTGGCGAGAACAGGCGGAACGGCTCGCCGAAAGCGGCGTGGCGGTCCTGGCGGTCGAGGATACCTCCGCACGGAGCGTCGCCGAGGCCGCCAGGTACCTGAAGCAAGAGCGCGGCGTCAGTGACGTGACCCTCATAGGGGCGAGCGCGGGGACGGGCGGCGTCCTGGGCGCCGCGAAAGAGGACCCCGGGCTCGCCGACGGGGTGATCCTGCTCTCCGGCACCGGCGAAGTCTCCGGGCTGGGCGAATACCCCAAGCTGTTCGTTGCCAGCGAGGGGGAGGGTCTCGCCGAAGAGGTGCGCCGCATGGCCGAGAGAGCCCCCGGAAGCCGCAACGAGGCCCTCATCCTACCGGGGGACGTTCACGCCCAGGCCATCTTCGAGACGGATCAGGGCGAGAGGCTCATGCGGGCCATACTCGAACGGCTAAGGGACAATGGATAGCCTCCTCGCGCCCGTCGCCCGGGAGACGCCGCCTGGGGGAAACGGTCCGAAGAAGTCTTTTGTGGGAACGTCCCGGCCGGAGTCGATGCCTCACTGTACGCGACATTTAATGCGTACTTAATGATTGGGGATATGTAGCAAGGTAGTATCCGTATGGCAGGATATATGCGTGGCGGCGTACGCGCTTCGCATCAGCGTACACGGAGGATAGTTATGGACGACACCTCAACCAGAGCAGGCATCTCTCCCGTTCGGATCGGGATAGCACTCCTGGCCCTGGGCACGGCCGGCATCCACCTCTACCTGTTCCTCATCGAAGGTTTCCTTGGAAACGGGAAGATGCTGCCGATCTACCAGCTCCTGTTCGTCGGAAACGTTTTTGCATACGTGACCCTCGCCGCCGCCCTGGTCTTGCCCCTCTCTGCGCTGGCGCGGGTTCGCTCCTTGGTGCGCGTGGCGCTGATCTCTGTAGCCGTCGCCTCCATCGCGTCCTATTTCTACGTGGGGGTGCTCGACGCCGTGGGCAACATCGACAAGGCCATCGAGGTCCTGCTCATCGTGTTGGTGACGGTGGACGCGGCCACGTCCGGGGCCGAGGAAGACCTTGCCGGGCGGTACGCCGGCGGTGCTCTCGGCGCGGCCGTACAATTGGTGGCCGGCATCGCGGTGGGGATGGTCATGTTCCTGGCGCTGACCCCGCTGATGGTTTGACGGGCCGTCATAAGGAGTAACCTGAACTAATGGAGGGTCGCGCCTTGGGGAACATCTGCCGGCAGGCTCCGTCGGGAGCGCGGTGGGTAAATGTGACGACGAACGGCTCGTTTCGACGCTGGTTCATACCGATCACGCTCGCGGCGATCCTGCTCGCGCTCGTGGGCTGCGGTGGTGGAGGGGACGACGCACAGAAAAAGCCGCCCCCGGCGCCGGAGCCCGCCGAGGCGCCGCCGCTCGAGGAGGAGCCCGCAGGCAGGGTCGTCGAGGTCGGCCCGGCGCCGGAAGGGATAGCGGCCGACCCCGAGACGGGCCTGGTCGCGGTGGCCCTGCGCAACCCCAACGAGCTCGCGCTGGTCGAAGGCGAGAGCGGGGAGATCGCGCGAAGGGTGCCCTTACCGGAGTCGGCCCGGCACCTGCAGCTTGCCGCCCCCGGCGGCCCGGTGCTCGTGCCGGTCGAAGGCTCCGATTCCCTCGTTCAAGTCGGCCTGCCGGACGGAGAGATCGTGGACGAGACGCCGGTGGGGGATTTCCCGCACGCCGCCGCCGCGGCCCCGGACGGGCGGGTCTTCGTGGTCAACGAGAAGGGGAGCACGGCGTCGATCATCGAGGAGGGGCGCGAGCTGGAGAAGATACGGACCCCGCTTCAGCCCGGAGGGGTCGCGGTGACGGACGACGGTCTGGTGGGCATAGTGGGCGTCCGGGGCCTCGTGATGGAGGTCTTCGAGGCCGACACCCTGGAATCGCTGGGCCGAGTAGACGCCGGTGAGGGACCGACCCACGTCAGGGCCGGCCCCGAGAACCGTTTCTACGTGACGGACACGCGCGGTGATGCCGTCCTCATCTACGACGCGGGCCCGGAGCCCGAGCGGGTCGGCCGCGTCCCCCTCCCCGGCTCACCTTATGGGATAGCCATAGACCCCGAGCGTAACCACCTGTGGGTAACGCTCACGGCCGGGCAGCGCGTGGTCCAGTTCGCGCTCGAAGGAGGCTCGCTGCGCGAGATCTCGCGCTACCCTACCGTCCGCCAGCCGAACACCGTCGCCGTGGACCCGGCCAGCGGGCGCGTCTTCGTCACGGGCAAGGCGGACGGGCAACTGCAGATCCTCGATCCCCGGTGAGTCCGGCCCGGCATCGGCGAAGGCATCGGCGTCTCGGGTGCTTCCCCCGGAGCGTGTCGTGAGCCCGGTTTCGGCGTGGCGCGGTTCGCGAGTATGGGTCTCGCAAGCCTGCCCTGGGCGAAGTCGGCGAAGCGAAGCAGGCCTTCGTCGCACCGTACCTGCGCCCCCACGCGTCAAGGGTACAATCTCGACGTGAGGGTGTTCTTCAGAGTCGGTTGGGCCGCGGCCGTACTCGTCGCTCTCCTGTTTGCTGCCTGCGGATCGCTCGGAGGGGAAGAGGCTTCCCAAGGGCCGGGCGGGACGGAGCTGCGGGGCTCGTCCGCGGCAGCCCCCGATGACCTCCCTCCGGCCGGGGCCGAGCGCGAGTTCCAGACCGACTTCGGCAAGCACAGCGTCTCCTACGAGGAGATACTCTCCGGCGGGCCGCCCAAAGACGGCATCCCCGCCATCGACGAGCCGCGTTTCGTCGGGGTCGGAGAGGCGGACGCCTGGCTCGAGCCTCAGGAGCCGGTGATCCTGCTCCGGGTGGCGAACGAGGTCAGGGCGTACCCGATCCAGATCGTCGTGTGGCACGAGATCGTCAACGATGTGGTGGGCGGGGTCCCGGTAGCCGTGACGTTCTGCCCGCTGTGTAACACCGCCATCGCCTTCGAGAGGACCGGGGACGCGCGGGAGCTGACCTTCGGAACCACGGGGCGGCTACGCTTCTCCAACCTGATCATGTACGACCGCCAGACCGAGAGCTGGTGGCAGCAGGCCACGGGCGACGCCATCGCTGGAGAGCTTACCGGCCGCCGGCTGAAGTCCCGCCCGGCCCCCATCGTCTCCTGGGAAGATTTCCGTTCCGACCACCCGGGCGGAGAGGTGCTCTCCCGCGAGACCGGCTACAACCGCAGCTACGGCCAGAATCCTTACGCCGGCTACGACGACGTGGACTCCTCGCCGTTCCTCTACAAAGGCCCGGAGACGCCGGGCGACCTCCCGCCGATGGCGCGCGTGATCACCGTAGACGCGGAAGGGGAGCCCGTGGCCTACCCCTACGAAGTCCTTCGGGAACTCCCCACCATAAACGACGTCGTGGACGGAGAGCCCATAGTCGTTCTCTGGAAGAAGGGGACCGCATCGGCCCTGGACGGGGACTCGGTAGAGGCGGGCCGCGACGTGGGCTCGGCGGGGGTCTTCTCGAGAAGGCTCGACGGAAGGACGCTCGCGTTCCGCTCCGAGGGAGGCACCATACTCGACGAAGAGACCGGCAGCGAATGGAACGTCCTCGGAAGAGCCGTTGCCGGAGCACTGGAAGGGAGGAGGCTGGAGCCCGTCGTGAGCATAGACCACTTCTGGTTCTCCTGGGCAGCCTTCCGGCCCGAAACGCGAGTCTACGAACCCCAAAACGAGAGGTGAGAATGAAGAGATCCCTGACTTTGATAGCACTCCTGGCGACGATGCTCGTCGTCGCGGCCTGCGGCGGAAGCGACACGGGTAGATCCGACCCGGTCGAGCCCCGACGGACGCAGGCCGAGTCCGATCAGCAGAGCGCCCCCCAGGAGACCGCCCGGGAGGAGGCAACCCGGAAGGGAACCCCGGCGAACGACGAGGCCGCGCAGGGCGAGCAGGAGTCCACGCAGGAGGACTCGTCCTCCGGCTTGAGCGTCACGACCATCGAGGGCGAGCAGGTCAACCTGGGGGGGCAGGGCGATGTGACGGCGCTCTACTTCATGGCCGGCTGGTGACCGAAGTGCAGGGAGGAGGCTCGGACGTGGTCCGAGATCCTTCCGGCCTACGAGGATCGTGGGCTAGAGATGCTGATGGTCTCCATAGACCCTTCTGAGACGCCACAGTCCATCGAGGCGTTCAATAACGCGGCCGGCATAGAAGAGCCGCTGCCGACCGTCCTGTACAGCGATGAGATAGTCCAAGAGTTCGGCGTGAGCGCCCTGGAGACCACGGTGATCCTCGGCCGAGACGGCGAGGAGGTCTACCGGGACACCAGCGTCTCGGACGCCGATACTTTAAGAGCGGAACTGGAGAGCGTGCTGTGAGCGGGCTTCAAGAGCTCGCCGTTCAGTGGCTCACCGGCCTGGGCGCGCTGCTCCCCTTCGGCTTCGCCTTCGGGGCGGGGATCGTCGCGGCCGTCAACCCCTGCGGCTTCGCGATGCTGCCGGCCTACCTCTCGCTCTACCTCGGCAACCAGGAGGCGGGCTTCGAGAAACGCTCCTCGCTGGGAAGGGCGCTGCGGGCGCTCCTGATCGGGGGCGTGGTCTCGTTGGGGTTCGTCCTACTCTTCGGGTTGGCCGGCGTGGTCGTCTCCGCCGGGGGGAGCGCGATCCTTAGGACCATGCCCTGGGTGGGGGCGGTCATCGGCGCGGCCCTGATCGTGATGGGCCTCTGGATGATCGCCGGACGGACGCTCTACACGGGCATCTTCGAGCGCTTCGCCCGACGCATCGGCGATCCCAAGGCGATGAGCGTGCGGGGCTTCTTCCTGTTCGGTCTCGCCTACGGGCTGGCCTCGCTCAGTTGCACCCTGCCGGTGTTCCTCGCGGTGATGGGCGGCAGCCTCACCGCCGGCAGCTTCGCCGCGGGAGCGGGGCGGTTCTTGGGCTACGGCCTGGGCATGGCTTCGGTGCTCCTGGCCCTCACCCTGGCGCTGGCGTTCTTCAAGGGGGGCGTGATCTCCCGCCTTCGTAAGGC
>DASYWA010000073.1:0-14482 GCA_035936475.1 Rubrobacter sp.
TCCTTGAAGTAGGCCAGGTTGGATATGACGGTGCCGTCGGACCTCTCGACGGGCGCCGAGAACTCGAAGGAGACGTCCTTGGCCGCCCCCTCGCTTATGTTCCGGATGCTGATGTCCACATCGGGCAGGCGGCTGAAGTCGTCGTCGACTATGACCTGCGGGCGTCCCACGGCGGTGGCCTGCCATTCTTGCAGGTAGAGCGTTCGGCGGTTCATCTTGATCATCTTGTAGTAGGCGACCACGAAGACCAGGAAGAAGACGATGTTGGAGACGGTGGCGGCGATCTGGGTGTAGGCGGTGAGGCCCATGGTTCTTCACGCCCCTTCCGGGGTTGGCCGACGCGGCGGCGCGTCCGCACGACGCGCGGTACCCCACGTTACCAGAAGCCACCCCGTAAGTGGGGAAGGAGAAGATAGCCGACGGCGACAGCCGCAACGATACCTCTGCTCGACTTCTTAGAGCCCCCTACGCCTGAAGGTGAAGGTCGTAGAATAGGCCTTCCACGCACCCGCTTGGATAGGGCAAGGGAAGGGGGCCAGGGTAAACCCCGGCCCCCTTCCCTTTGGGATCGCTTCCTACGAGGAGGCGTTTATCTTCTGGTCCATCCGCTTCCGTACAGGCAGCGTTCAGAGCCTCCGATTCGTGGGGCTGGCCAGCGAACCTTTAAACCTTTACTACTTGCGGCCGTCCTTCTCAATCTCCTCGAAGAGGGCGTCGTAGATCTCGTCGCGGCCCACCTTTCGAAGCGGCTCGCCCTTGGAGAAGATCACGCCGTCGTCCTTGCCGCCCGCAACGCCGTAGTCGGCGTCCCGCGCCTCGCCGGGCCCGTTCACTATGCAGCCCATGACGGCCACGGTGAAGTGGTCCTCGTAGTGCTTGAGCCGGTTCTCGACCTTAGAGGCCATGCCTATGACGTCGAAGCCCAAAGTGCGGGCGCAGCTCGGGCAGGCGATGACGTTCGGGCCGCGGTGGCGGAGATCGAGGGACGAGAGGATTCCGTACGCTACCGGGATCTCCTCGACCGGGTCCTCGGCCAGCGAGACGCGGATGGTGTCCCCGATGCCGTAGGGCAGGAGCTGGCCGAGGGCCGCCGCGGTCTTTATGGCGCCGGTGAGCTTGGTGCCGGCCTCGGTGACGCCGAGGTGCAGCGGCGCGTCTGAGTGCTCGCGGAACTGCCGGTTGGCCTGGACCATCTCCGGCACGTGGCTGGCCTTGAGGGAGACCTTGAAGTTGAAGAAGCCCATCCCTTCGGCTATCTCGACCTTGTGCAGCGCGCTCGCCACGAGCGCCTCGTGCTTGGGCAGGTCCCAGTACTTCCTCTCCACGGAGCCGGAGTTCACGCCGATGCGCATGGCCGCACCGGTCTCCTGGCACTTCTCGATGACCTGGCGGTAGCGGTCGTCGTTGCCGACGTTGCCGGGGTTGATGCGCACGCAGGCCGCGCCCGCGTCCGCGGCGCCCAAAGCCATGCGGTAGTCGAAGTGGATGTCCGCGATCAGGGGCACCGGAGACCGCCACACGACCTCGCGGAAGCCGTTTAGGGCCTTCGATCCGTTGACGGAGACGCGCACGAGCTCCGCGCCGGCGGCGTTCAAATCGTAGACCTGCTGGACGGTCGCCTCGACGTCGTAGGTCATCGTGTTCGTCATCGATTGGACGACCACGGGGGCGCCGCCGCCGACGGGCACGTCGCCGACCTTGATCTGCCTGCTCGTCACGGGGCGTTCGCGTACCGCTGCCTCTGTCATCTCACTCCCAAAGTTTCGCTGTCGTCTTATCTTATTCCGGTATGAACGGCGTACCGGTGAAGATTTTACTAAGGTCCGCGTAGGTTGCGAACACGAACAGCATCAAGACCAGCGCCACCCCGAACGCCGCGAACTTGCCCATCGTCTGCTCGCTCACGGGCCTCCCAAGCAGCTTCTCCGTCGCTATAAAGAACAGGTGCCCCCCGTCCAGCGGCAGGATCGGGAGCAAATTGAAGAGGGCCAGGTTGAGGCTGATGATCGCCAAGAGCGGCAGGAAGAAGCCCTGCGACACAGACGTGCTCGCCACCGAGGTGATCCCCACGGGCCCGCTGACGTTCTTGACGAACGACCGCTCCCCCGTCACCAGATCCCCGACGAACGTCCCGAGGGTCGCCGTGATCTCCACGCACCGACTCACCGCCTGCCCGAGCGCCGCCACCGGCCCGTACGTGTCCTCCACGACCACGGGCCGAACCCCCACGAGCGCCCGACCCGGGTTCTCGGGGTCCGCGATCAACTCCCCCGATACCGTACGCGTCTCCCCGTCTCTGCTGATTACTAGCTCGACCCTGTCCCCCGGCTCCTTCTGGCCGATGTTCTGGACGAACCCCTCCCAGTCCGCGGCCTCTCTCCCGTCCACGGAGACTATCCGGTCGCCCTTCTGTATGTTCGCCTCGGCCGCAAGAGAGTTCGGCACGACGTCGGCGATCTCGTTGGTCGCCCGCGGCACGCCGCTCATGTAGATGCCCGTGAAGATCACTACCGCAGCTATCACGTTCGCCATCGGCCCCGCGAGTATGATCGCCGCCCGCCGCCACGGTGCCTTGGACGGGTACGTGCCGGGCCCCTCCTCCCCGTCCCCCATCCCCGCCATCTTGGCGAACCCGCCCAAGAGTATTATGCGGAAAGAGTAGACGGTCTTGCCGAGCTTCTTTTTGAAGAGGGCTGGGCCGAAGCCGACGCCGAACTCGGGGACGCGCACGCCGACCGCTTTGGCGGTGAGCATGTGGCCGAGCTCGTGGATGACGATGAGGAAGATAAGGCCGAGGATACCGAGGACGAAGGTCACGCGGAGAGCCCCTCGGCGCGACGCCGGGCCTCTTGCCTGGCCCAGGCGTCCACGGCCGTTATGGATTCCATGCTGTTCATCGATCCGAAGTCGGGCACGGCTTGCAGGACCTCCTCGATCGCGTCCGGTATCGAGAGGAATTGTATCCTGCCGTCGAGGAAGGCCTCGACGGTTGCCTCGTTCGCCGCGTTGAGCGCGACGGGGTAGGCCCCGCCGGCCTTCCCGGCCTCGACCGCGAGCGGCAGGCACCTGAAGACGTCGTCGCGCGGTTCTTCGAAGGTCCACGAGGCGGCGTCGAACGGGACGGGGGCGGCGCCGACGTCCACCCTGTCCGGGTAGAGGACGCCGTAGGAGATGGGCAGGCGCATGTCGGGCAGGGCCGCGTGCAGGACCACGGAGCCGTCGTTGAACAGCACGCCGCCGTGGACCACGGACTGGCGGTGCACGACGACCTTCACGTCGTCGTATGCGGCGCCGAACAGGTGGTGGGCCTCGATGACCTCCAGGCCCTTGTTCATCATCGTGGCCGAGTCTATGGTGATCTTCGGCCCCATCTTCCACGTCGGGTGTTTGAGCGCGTCCTCGGGACCTATCTCCAGGAGCTCCGCCCTCTCCCTGGAGAAGAAAGGCCCGCCCGAGGCCGTGAGCAGGATGCCCTCGAGCTCCTCCTCGCTGCGACCGTCCAGGCACTGGAAGATCGCGGAGTGCTCCGAGTCCACCGGGATCAGGGGGTTCTCCTCGGCCAGGGACATCACCCATTCGCCGCCGGCGATCAGGGACTCCTTGTTGGCGAGGGCGACCCGGTTGCCGGCGCGCAGGGCCCCGACCGTCGCGGCCAGCCCGGCGAAGCCGACGATGCCGTTCAGGACCACGTCGGCCGGAACCTCGGCGAGGCGCTCCGCGGAGCCGGGACCGGCGAGTACCTCGCAATCAAGCGCATCGAGGTCGCCCGCGGCGCCGTTCTCCAGCGCGACGTACTCGGGCGAGAACTCCCTGGCCTGCTGCCGCAGAGCCCCAGCGCTGCGGCCGGCGGAGAGGCCGACGAGCTCGAAGCGGTCGGGGTGAGAGCGGACGACCTCGAGGGCCTGCAGGCCGATGCTGCCGGTGGAGCCCAGGATGGTCAGGCGGCGTTTCACGAGGGTGTGGGAAAGAATCTCATACGAGCAACGAGATGTAGTATACCGCGGGCACCGTAAAGAGGAGGCTGTCGATCCGGTCGAGCAGGCCGCCGTGGCCGGGGAGGAAGTGGCCAAGGTCCTTCACATCCAGGATGCGCTTGAGCACCGACTCGAACAGGTCCCCGCCCTGGCTCGCCACGGAGACGCCGAGTGAGATCACGAGCGCCTTCGTCACCGAGTAATCGAGTGCGATGGCGGCGAAGGGCCCGACCACGAGCACCGTGACCAGCAGGCCGCCGGCGATGCCCTCGACCGTCTTCTTCGGGCTCAGGGTCGGGAAGGCGGGGTGGCGGCCGAAAAACCGGCCTGCAAAGTAGCCCCCGGAGTCCGAGATCCACGGTCCCACCACCGCGATCATGGTCAGGACGAACACCTCGTTGGGGGTGCCCGGATAGAGCGAGAGGTGCGCCAGCGGCACCCCCACCCAGAGCGCCATCAGTAGCACGGCGAGAACGGCCCGCAGCGTCCGCGTCTCCGGCTTTCCGGCGAGCCAGAGCAGAGCCCACGGCAGGCCCGCCACCGCGCCCGCGAGGATCCCGGTCTCCTGGTACGGGATGGAGAGCAAGATCGGGATGGCGCCGGCCCCGAAGGCGGCGACGAAGGGGAGCGGTTTCAGCGCCCGGGAGAGCTCGTAGGCGGCGCCGGCCACCACGACGAGGACGAGGGCGAGCACGGCGGCCTCGCCGATCCTTATCGCGCCCAGGGCGATGGGCGCCAGGACCAGGGCCGTAACGGTCCGCCACCGGAGCACGGGCCCTCAGACGCCGCCGCGGCGCCGCGACCGGGAAGCGAAGGAGCGGAGGGCCTGGACGAACTCCTCCGGCGAGAAGTCCGGCCAGAGCGTCTCGGTGACGTAGAACTCGGCGTAGGCGATCTGCCACAGGAGAAAGTTCGAGACGCGAAGCTCGCCGCTGGTGCGGATCACGAGGTCCACCTCGGGCACGTCGGGCGCGTACAGGTACCGCGCGAAGGTCTCCTCGTCCATCGCCTCGGGCGGCACGCCGTCGGCGGCCATGCGCCTGGCGGCGTCCACTATCTCCGCCCGGCCCCCGTAGTTGAGGGCGATGTAGACGTCGAGGCTGTCGTTACCGGCCGTCAGCTCCTCGGCCTCCTGCAACGCTTCGAGCACCCGCTCGGGCAGGCCCTCCCGGCGGCCGAGGAAGCGCAGCCGGGCGCCGCGCTCGTTGAGCTCGGGCACCTTCTTGCGCGCCGTCTCCAGGAAGAGGCGCATGAGGGTCTTCACCTCGGACTGGGGCCGGTCCCAGTTCTCGGTGGAGAAGGCGTAGAGCGTCAAAGTCTTGACGCCGGCCCTTCCGGCGGCCTCGAGGAGGGGCGTCAAGACGGCCACACCCTGGCGGTGTCCGGCGGCGCGCGGCAGCCAGCGACGCTGGGCCCAGCGCCCGTTCCCGTCCATGATGATGGCGACGTGTCGGGGGGCGAGGATCGGGTCGAAGTCCGCGTGGGCGGGCGGCGCGGGAGGACCCGCGGGGGCGCGTTTCGCTACGGGGTCCAGCAGCTAGACCTCCAGAAGCTCCGCTTCTTTGTCCGAGAGGATGGCGTCGACCCGCTTGACGTAGCCGTCCGTGAGCTTCTGGAGCTCTGCCTCGGCGCGGCGCTCGTCGTCCTCGGAGACCTCGCCCTCGCGCCTGAGCTCGTGGACGTCGCGCATCTCGTCGCGGCGGACGTTGCGCACCGAGACCTTGCCCTCCTCGGCCATGCTGCGGGCCATGCGGATAAGCTCCCTTCGGCGCTCCTCGGTGAGCTCGGGGATGGGCAGGCGCAGGATCTTGCCGTCGTTCTGCGGGTTCAGGCCGATGTCCGCGTCCCGGATGGCCCGCTCTATGTCCTTGAGCGAGTTCGGGTCGAACGGCGTCACCGTGAGCAGCCTCGGCTCGGGCACGCCGACGTTGGCAACACTCCTGAGGTCCATCTTCGTCCCGTAGGCCTCGACCTCTACCCTGTCAAGCAAGGAAGGGTTGGCCCGACCGGTCCGGATGGTCGCGAAGTTGCTCCTCACGGCATCCACGGCGCCCTGCATTCGGCGCTCCGCGGCCGAGAGATCGATGATGTCAGACACTCTGGCCTCCTCCTCCGCCCTCTGCCCCGTTCGCCGCACCCCACACGAGGGAGCCGACCCGCTCCCCTTGCAACACCCGGCGCAAGTTCCCGGGCTTCAGTATATCGAAAACGACTATGGGCAGGTTCTCCCCGCTGCACAGCGTCGCCGCCGTGTGGTCCATGACCGCCAGGTCGTTGGCGAGAAGGTCCATGTAGTTCAGGCGGTCCAGCCTCACGGCGTCCGGGTGGCGCCGCGGGTCCTTGTCGTAGACGCCGTCGACCCGGTTCTTCGCCATAAGCAGAGCGTCGGCGCCGATCTCCAGCGCTCGTAACGCGCCGCCGGTGTCCGTGGTGAAGAACGGGTTGCCGGTGCCGCCGCCAAAGATGACCACGCGGCCTTTCTCGAGGTGGCGCATCGCGCGGCGGCGGATGTAGGGCTCGGCGACCTCCTGGATCTCGATGGCCGTCTGGACCCGCGTCGCGACCCCCCTACCTTCGAGGGCGGCCTGCAGCGCCATCGCGTTGATGACGGTGCCGAGCATGGACATGTAATCGGCGGTGGCCCCCTCGATGCCGAGCTCGGCAGCCACGTGCGAGCCGCGGAAGATGTTGCCGCCGCCCACGACTATCGCAAGCTCCGCCCCGGCCTCGACGGCCTCGGTCACGCTGCTCGCCGTCCAGTCCAGGCTCGCCGGGTCTATCCCGTAGCCGTTCTCCCCCGCCAAACTCTCCCCGGAGAGCTTGAGGACGATGCGCTTTACGGGACCGAGCTCAGAGAGCCCGGTCCCGTCCTTCTCGCCCACCCTCGCGGAGTCTTCCAATACCGGCCTAGAGCTCGTACCGGACGAAGCGCCGGATCACGACGTTCTCGCCGACCCTCTGGATCGTGTCCTGCAGAAGGTCGCCGACCGTCTTGTCCGTCTCCTTGACGTAGGGCTGCGTGAGCAGGGCCTGCTCGGACTCCCACTTGCGCATCCGGCCCTCGACGATCTGGACCTGGATCTTCTCGGGCTTGCCCATCTCGGCGACCTGCTTGTGGACGATCGCCCGCTCCTCTTCGCGCGCATCGGCCGGGATGTCCTCCGGGGCCACGACGAGCGGCTTCATGGAGGCTACGTGCAGCGCCACGTTGCGGGCGAACTCCTTGAACTCCGGCGTGCGGGCCACGAAGTCCGTCTCGCAGTTGACCTCCACGAGCACCCCGACGCGCCCGTTGAAGTGGATGTAAGCGTCGATCAAGCCCTCGGTGGCCTCGCGGGAGCTCTTCTTGGCGGCGATGGCCTGCCCCCGCTCGCGCAGGACCTTCCGGGCCCCCTCGACGTCGCCGTCGGTCTCCTCCAGCGCCCGCTTGACGTCCATCATGCCAGCCGCGGTCTCCTCCCGCAGCTGCTTTATCTTCTCTATGGTGCTAGCCAAAACCTTTAGCTCTCCTCGCTCTGTTCGTTCTCCTGCCCGGCCTCGGCGGAAGCCCCCTCGGAGCTCTCCTCCCCGGCGACGGGCTCTTCGGCCGCGGGCGTCTCCGCCACGGGCTCCTCTGCCACGGGCTCCTCTGCCACGGGATCTTCCACCGGGACTTCGTCGGCCGCAGGCTCCTCCGCCACCGGGTCTTCAGCAGGTTCGGCCACAGGCTCCTCCGCTGCGGCTTCATCGGCCGGCTCGGTCACCGGCTCCGCGGCGGACTGCGCGCCGTTCGGCGGGGTATCCCCCGAGGCCGGTTCGGCCGTGGCCGCGGGCGTCTCCGCCTCGGGCTCGGCCGGGGCGGCGGTCGCCCCGTTGCCGTTGGAGGAGGCCTTGGCGGCCTCGACCTCTTCGTTAGCCTGGGCCTCCTCGATCACCGGCGGCAGCGGTCGGTCCTCGGCCGGAACCTCCTCGCCGCGGCCCGCTACGATCGCGTCGGCGACGAGGCGCGAGATCAGGCCTATCGACCGGATGGCGTCGTCGTTGCCGGGGACGACGTAATCGACGACCTCGGGGTCGCAGTTGGTGTCCGTTAGCGCGACGACCGGGATCTTGAGCCGGTTCGCCTCCTTGACCATCAGCTCCTCGCGCTTCGGGTCCACCACGAAGATAGCGCCGGGTAGGCGTTCCATCTCGGTGAGCCCGGCGAAGTTGCGCCGGAGCTTCTGGTACTCGCGGTTGAGCGCGAACCAGTCCTTGCCGGTCTTCGCCTCCTCCGGGGTCTCCTCGACCCGCTGGGCGAGGTCCGTGAAGTACTGGATGCGCGGCAGGATGGTCTGGAAGTTGGTAAGCATCCCGCCGATGTACCGCTCGGCGACGTAGGGCTGGCCGCTCCTCATCGCCTGCTCGGCCAGCGGGATCTGGGCCTGCTTCTTGGTCCCGACGAAGAGGACGTCCTTGTTGGCCTCGGCCACACCGCGGATAAACTTCAGCGCGCGCTCGAGGAGCGTGATCGTCTGGTCGAGGTCGATGATGTGTACGCCGGTGCGCTGCGCGAAGATGTAGCGCTTCATCTTTGGGTTCCAGCGCTTGGCCTGGTGCCCGAAGTGGACCCCGGCCTCGAGCAGCTCTCGGATCCCGACCCTCTCGGTTGTGCTATCCAAAACTCTAACCCTCTCTTTGGTGGTTGGTATCCTCCGCCCGCGCCTCGCAATCCGCCTCGATGTGCTCGAGCGGACCACCACCCGGGTCTCCTGGACCTTCCGGCGGGCGTGCGTGGTCTAAACCTCGGAGATGTTAGCACAAGGCGCCCCATGCATCTAGAAACGGCCCGGGCACGGACGCACGAGCCTCATGCACGACAGCACCCGCCAAATCGGCCCGCCCGAAGGCACCCCCGAGCGCCTCCGTCAGGGCGTCTATCGCCCCCCGGTGCAGGGTCCCGGCCGCGGTCGCACCCCCGTCCGCAGCTCTCGGGGTCGGCCCAAGCGCCGGTAGGCGCCAGAACCCGAGCCGATTTGACCGTTCGGTGGGACAAATTCGGACCTTCCGCGGGTAGTCGGTATCTCCGGTCCCGGGGAAGGGACCGACCGGCCTCTCGCGCCTCTGACGCGGGCCTCCCGATCGGCACTTCTCGCCTCCGACAGGGTCTCAGGTGGCGTGAAATGTGCGGAGAACCGGCGAAGGAGGAGACGGGTATGTTCCCGACAAAGATCCTGCTGGCGGTAGACGGGTCGGAGGAAGCGCGTCGCGCCGCACGCCTGGCTACGGCCCTCGCTGAGGGGCTCGACTCCGAGCTTCAGCTCGTCCACGTCGAGCCGTTGCCGAGCGTCTACGCCTACCCCGAATCCGCCATCTACGACCCGGACCTCGGGCACGAGGTTCGCGAGGCGGCCGGGCGCTCGGCCCGCGACAGGCTCGCTGCGCAGGCGGAGGGCCTCGGGGTGTCCGAGAAAGTCGCGGGCACCCACGCCCCGGTCGGACGGCCCGACGCCGAGATAGTGCGCCTCGCCGAGGAGTTGCGGGCCGGGCTGGTCGTCGTGGGTAGCCGGGGTTTGGGTCCCATCAGGCGGGTCCTCGTGGGCAGCGTCTCCGATTCGATCGTCCGGCACGCCCATTGCCCCGTCCTGGTCGTGCGCAACGGCCAGCAAGGGCTGGCCGGCCCGATCGTGCTGGCCATGGACGGTTCGGAGGAGTCGAAGCTGGCGGCCACGGCCGCGGCCGAGATCTCGGCTGCCACCGGCTCCCCCGTGCACGTGATCTACGTAATGCCGACAGAGTCGCGACTCTACGGTCACCACTCGTACTCGGAGGACGTGAAGAAGTCCCTCACGGAAGAGGCGAGGGCGCAGGCCAGGAGGTTCCTCGACGGGCGGGCCGAGGGCGTGCGCTCGGCGGGCGGCGCGGTCGCCCAGACGTACCTCGGCACGGGCAGCCCCGACGAGGAGATCGTGGAGCTCGCCGAGGAGATAGACGCGGGGATGGTGGTGGTCGGCAGCCGGGGCCTCGGCGGCGTCCGGCGGGCGTTGATGGCCAGCGTCTCGGGCTCGGTGGTCCGCCACGCCCACTGCCCCGTCCTGATCGTGCGCGGCGGGAGCGACGACGGCGCGGCAGAAGGCTAGGCTCTCGGCAGGACAAGAGGCCCGCCTCGGTCCATTCTTGCCACCACTTCGGGCCGATCCGGCAGGATAGTCGTATGGTTGCCGCGTGCTAGAGGTCTCTGGTCGCGCCTTCGGAAAGGTACACGGGGTCGGAGAGGGATCCGCGGAGCCGGGTCGTGGCGGCCCGGAGTATCTGCGAGATGCGGCCCTCCGTCAGGTTGAGGATGTTCCCGATCTCCCGCAGCGTCAGGCCCTCGTAGTAGTAGAAGGTTGTGACGACCCGCTCCTGCTCGCCGAGCTCCGCTATGGCCCGCCGGAGGGTCTCCCTCACCTCGGCCCCCTCGGCGACGCTTCCGGGGTCGGCGGCGAGGCGGTCCGCCACCAACTCGTGCAACCCGCCCTCCAGAACCTCGCATCCGGCCTCAAGTGAACCGACCTTCGAGCGCGCCACCCGTTCCAAGAATGCCCGGTGCTCGGTGACGGAGACGCCGAGCCTCCCGGAGACCTCGGACTCCGTCGGCGCCCGCCCGTAGCGCTGGGTGAGCTCGGACCTGGCGCGGTCTATCCGCTGCATCCGCAGCCGCGCCGAGCGCGGCAGGGGGTCGGCCTTGCGCAGCTCGTCCAGGATGGACCACCGGATCTTCGAGATCGCGTACGTCTCGAACTTCGCCGGGCGGGCCGGGTCGTAGGTCTCCACGGCCCCCAGCAGGCCGCACAGCCCCCACGACAGGACGTCCTCCCTATCCAGCGGGCCGACGGTCCGGGCCGAGATCCTGCCGGCCACGTACCGCGCGAGCGGCGAGTAGTTGACGACGAGCCTGTCCCTGAGCGCCTTGGCCTGCCGCTCTACCCTCCGGCGCTCCAAAGGACAGGCTATCCCCGCCCCCACCCGCCCCCTGACGCGCAGGTACCTGTCCCACAAAGTCCCGACCGTCCGGCCGCTCACGGCGCCGCCCGCCGGGCGAAGTTTCCCGCCGCGTCCCGCGCGACGTACCCCTTGAGCTCGAGCATCGCCAGCGAACTCAGGACCGCCTTCATCTCGACCCCCGTCCGCCCGGCTACCACATCGGCGCCTGCGGACCGGAAGTCCACCCCGCGCAATACCTCCGCCTCGTGCGCGGGCAGCCCTTCCGGCGGCTCCGGAAGCACGGGCGCTACCTCGGCCTCGTCGAAGACCGTCCGGTCCGGAGCATCGTCGGGGCCGCACACGGCTTCGAGAAACTCCGGAACATCCCAGAGGACCCCCGCGCCGTCGGCGAGGAGCCTGTTCGAGCCCCTGCACTCGGGGGCGTCGCAGGGCCCCGGCACGGCCCACACGTCGCGCCCGGCGTCGATGGCGTGGCGCCCGGTGATCAGGGCCCCACTCCTCTCCGGCGCCTCGACGACGACCACGGCGTCCGAGAGGCCCGCGATGATCCTGTTGCGTGCCGGGAACCGCCAGGCGAGCGGTGCCTGTAATACTCGGAGACGAGCGCGCCTCCACCCCTCACCCTCCGGTAGAGCTCCCTGTTCTCCCTGGGATACACGACGTCGATCCCGCACCCGAGCACCCCAACGGTGCCCCCGCCGGCCGCGAGCGCCCCCTCGTGGGCGGCGGCGTCGACACCCGCAGCGAGCCCGCTCACCACGCAAACTCCCCTCGCGGCGAGCGCCCGCCCGAGGACCCCGGCCGTCTCGATCCCCGACCGCGTCGCCTTGCGCGACCCCACGAGCGCCACCGAGGCCCCCTCCGGGAGCTCTCCTCCGACGTACAACGCGGGCGGAGGGTCCGGCGCGAGCCTGAGGCGCCCGGGGTAGGCCTCGTCGGCGTAGGTGACCGCCCGAAAACCATTGCGAGCCAGACGCTCGATCGCCCCTCCGGCGTCGAAGTCCTTCATGACCTCCGCGAGGGCGCGCGACGCCTTCTCCCCAAGGCCCATCTCCCGCGCGAGCTCCGGGCCGGACCTCTCAAGGAGGTTCCCCACGTCCCCCTCGGGAACGCGCCTCATCACGCTGCCTCCCGCCCGCGCCTGCAAGAGGGACAGGAACAGGTAGCCCTCGTGCTCTCTAGCGGTTGACGCCATAGGACCTCCGGTAGTTGAGGGCTTCGGCGAGGTGCTCGACCGCGATGTCCTGCTCGCCCGAGAGGTCGGCCACGGTCCTCGCGACCCTGAGCACGCGGTCGTGGCCCCGGCCGGAGAGCCCATCCGGTCGATGGCCCGGGCGAACAGGGCCTCCGCCTCACCGCGCAGCGCGCAGGCAGCCCGCAGCATCCTTCCCGACAGCGAGCAGTTGGGCGCCCCCTGACGGTCGATCTGCGCCTGCCGCGCCAAGCTCCCGCGCTCCCGGACCTCGCGCGAGGGCTCGGCGGGACTGCTACCGCGGAGCTCCTCGCGCGCGAGGCGCGGCACGTCCACGAAAAGGTCCATGCGGTCGATCAGGGGCCCCGAGATGCGCGCCTGGTAGCGTTCGATCTGCCCGGGGGTGCACCGGCACGTCCGCCTCCCGTCCCCCGCGTACCCGCACGGGCAAGGGTTCATGGAGCACACCAGCGTGACCCTCGCAGGGTAGCTCAACGTCGCCGCTACCCGCGAGATGGTGACGTGGCCGTCTTCGAGCGGTTGGCGCAGCACCTCCAACGTCCTGCGACCGAACTCCGGGAACTCGTCGAGAAAGAGCACCCCCAGGTGCGCCAGGGACACCTCCCCGGGCCTCGGGTTGCTGCCGCCGCCCGCCAGGCCTGCGGTCGAGATCGTGTGGTGCGGGGCGCGAAACGGCCTGCTCCCGAGCAGCGAGCCGTTGACCTCCCCTCCCGCGCTGTGCACCTTGGTGACCTCGATGCGCTCCCCCCAGCCGAGGGGCGGCAATATCCCCGGCATGCGACGCGCGAGCATAGCCTTGCCGGAGCCCGGAGGCCCACTCATAATGATGAGCGTTCTGTTTGCAACGCTCCTTCCTGCTCGCCGTCACCGGCTGGACTAGGCGGCGGGGCGAGAACGCCGTCTATGGTGATGCGGCCTTCGGCATCTATCTCCATGCGGAGGCCGAGTTCCAGGTAGAGCGCCCTCCGCGCCTCCGGCGTCCACATGTCCCTCACCATCAAGGAAAAGGTATTCCCTATGACGTGGGTCCCTTCTTCGGTGCGGATTGGACCGATAAGGAGTGGGCGCTTGGATTGCTCGTTGATGAGTTCCAGCAGGTGTTGTTCCCGCCGGTCGAGTTCTTCTAGCCTCTCGTCGCGGTGGCGGGCGTCGTCCCGGGCCGTTCGGAGCGCCTCCTGCTCCGTCTCGATCTCATCTACCTTTTGGCGCATCCTATCCTTCGGCATGCGCCGTCCGCGGCGAGGTCCCAGTAGCCCTCTTTGCGCCGGTCGAGGTCGGCCAGCCTCTCTATCAGGGGGGCGGTGTCCGAGACGGTGCGGGAAAGCTCCATGCGCTTGGCGTCGAAGGACTCCCGTATTTTCTGCGTCAGCATTCCCAGGTCGTCCACCATTACGCGTAGGGCGTGGTGTACCGCGTCCTCGACGCGTTCGGCGGGGTGGCTCTTGCGGTTCTCGCAAACTTCCACGGTCGAGGACGAGCGGCATCGGTAGTAGTGATTGTGCCCGCTCTTCTTGGCCCTGCGGTAGGCGGTCATGTCCCTTCCGCACTCGGCGCACTTCAGCACGCCCGAGAGATCCCAGAACCGATCCCCGACCTTTGAGGGGGACTTGTTGTCCTTTATCCGATTCCTCGCCCTATCCACGTTGTCCCTGTCGAGGCCGGAGCCGTCTAGTGCAACGGGTACGCCGGTCCATTCTTCGCGGGGTGCCTCGTACACCTCGCGTTTCTTGCTCCGTCCCTTGAACTTGGAGCGCTTCCTGCCCGCCCAGTGGACACCGTAGGGCTTGCTTGGGTCGAGGCCGTCGAGCAGGTCGGCGGGGATGCCCAGCGAGCGCAAGTCCTCGACGGCGTGGGGGCGATAGCAGTCGTCGTTGACGATGTTCCTGATGGTGGTGCGGCTCCATTGGGGTTTGCCGCTCGGGTTGGGTATCGCGGCTTGCTCGAATTGGCGTTGAACCGCGTGGATGCTGCCCCCAGCGGCGATGATGCCGAAGATCCGGGCGACGTTGGGCATGGTTTCGGGGTTGGGCTCGTAGCCGACGTTCACGGTAACGCCGCGCTGGTTCTTGCCCTTCACGAACCGGAACCCGTAGCGGGGGCGGAAACCGCCGAACAGCTCTCCGCGCTCGCTCTTTTGCTTCCGGCCACGGTTCGCCCGGCGTACCCGGTCGCGTTGCTCGCGGCGGCTGAACAGGGACTTGATTACCTGCATGTCTTCGCCATCCTCGCCGCCGCCGTTGTCGTCCAAGGAGCGCATCTCGACACCGAAGTCTCTCAGCTCGACGGCCAGGACCTCCGGAATAGGAAACTGGCCGTACCTGGACCACTCCCAGGCCCAAACCTCCTCTAT
>DASYWA010000074.1:0-7741 GCA_035936475.1 Rubrobacter sp.
TCCGCACGGGTCCTCGGGTCTGGTTCGCGCACGCTTCTTCATCGCCCCCCGCGACGAGTCACCCGTCGCATCTGTTGGTCCCACGGGATGGCAAGGGTAAAGGATCAAACCACCGATTGCCATGCGGCGAAGACGCACCCCATGCCTCCGAACTTCAAAGTGTCTTCACTAGGCGAACTTCCGAGAACCCCTCGGGGCGAAGTTCGGGGAAGCCCCCTTCCGCGCACTCGGGTGGATACGACCCCTGCTACAGCGGGACCTCGCGCCCATGAAGGCGCACGAGGAGAGGCTGCGCGAGGCCATGCTCGTCTTCGTCAGGGAGCACACCGGCGGCGCCTCGTTGCGCGTGCCCGGCCTCGGGACCGCGCACACCCAAGCCCGCGCCACCACGGAGATCCTCGACGGGGAGGCGCTCGTCGCCCACCTCGAGGCCCACGACGCGGAGGCGCTCGCCGCGCTCTACGCCACGAAGATCAACGACTCTCGGGCGAAGAAACTGGCCCTCTCGCGGACGAGCGAGGACGGCGAGCTCCTGCCGGGAACCGAGACCCACAAGGGGGAGACCGTCGTCCTTAAGCTCGCCTAGAGAGAACGCGCAGCGCGAACGCGGGGCCCGAAAGGAGGTGGTGTACAATGCCCCGCGTCATGACCCCCCGAGACCCCTGGGAAGAGATCTTCGCCGACGACCCGGTCTTGGGCTTCAGGGTACCCCCCGCCTGGAACCGCAGGAAGCGCTCCCTCACCGTCTTCTACGAGGAAGCCGGCTTCGTCTTCACCACGCTGAAGGCCCCGCGGACCGTCTTCCAGCACACCGACGCCGGCTTCGACCCGGACGACCCTGGCTACTCCCTGGAGGCGGCCGAGGACGGCGGTCCCTCCCCCGGCGTGCTCGACCTGGCGCTGAACGCCCTCAACGAGTACGTGCCACCCGGCGCCGACGGCGAGGAGGTCGTGGAGTGCCGCCGGAACGTGGCGAGCCGCACGGCCTGGGAGCTGCACGAGGCCTTCGCCCGGGAGAAGCTCCTCCCGCTCGCCCCCGACGGCGGCGACCTCCGCTACCGGGAGATCATAGACTGGATCGACGCGAAGAGGCCCGGCACCGTTGCGGCGCTGGCCTCCTCCGGCGCCGGCTAGGCACAAACCTCCGCGCGTCGATCGCGCACCCGGACGGCGGCCACGCACGGGCGAAGGCCGCCTTCGGGTCCACTTCCACGATCACAGGAGTTCGCGCATGCGGAACACCGGACCACCGGTCGACGGCCCCTACCTGGAACGGGACGGCTACAACCCGGATGAGTACGAGCGCCACCGTGGCGGCGAGTGCCGCCAGCTTGTCCATACCGGGGTTCCCTATGCGGCCCTTCTTGAGGTTCGTGCTCAAGGTCCTGTCCGCCCCAGAGAGAGCCGTCCGACCTCCTGTAGAGTTCGAGCAGCCGCCCGAATCGTTCCGAGACGTGCTCCGTGCCCCCTTCCCCGCTCTTTGACCCCTTCATGCCTGGTTTAGGTCGCTATCGCTCGGTACAAGATACTACACGGGCCATCAGAAGCCCGTAACGGACCCCTCTCGCCGGACCTATTTATCCAGCTCGCAGGAAGATGCTCCGCTGAATCGCCCGTCTCACCTGCGGCCGTCACCGATCTCCTCCCAGGGATCCCCCCGCTCGGCGTAGAATCGCAGCAGCGAGTCGATCACGTCGCTCACGTCCCTCTTGCGCCCGGTCGCCCGTTTCTCCTGCATGAGGGCCTCCTTGGCGTCGTCGAGGCTCTCCTCCCTCACGTAGCAGGTGAGCTGCACGTAGTCCGGGTTGCTGCGCTTGCCCGGCGGCCTCCCCCGCCTCCTCCCTGTCCGGCCGCCCCGAGCCCCCGTCCTAGCCGGCGCCGCGAGCTCGCCCTCTCCCCCCTCCCCGATGACGGTCTCTCTGAGCCCGCTGAACCTGCTGCGCCTCTCGCTCATGCGCCCCCGATCACCTCCCTGCCCACGGCCTCGTAGCATGCCCAGGCTTCCGCGGCTCTCGGGTCCCTGACGTTGTAGACTGGGACTCCCGCGTCCGAGGCGTGGACGAAAGCTGCCAGCCGGCGGATCTCCTGCCGGAAGGCCGGGACGCTCTCCGCCTCAAGCTCCTCGCGCGCCTCCACCGCCCGTCTGTTCGGCTTGTTCCTGCCCGGCGGGGGCGGGATGAGGGTGAGCAGCACCTTGTAGCGGTCTTCCCCGCCCGCCTTGCTGACTGCCTCTGCCGTCAAGAAAAGGGCCTCCATCGTCATGACGTCGGGGGTCGAAGGCAACACGAGCAGGTCGCACCCGGCCGCGAGCTCCTCGAGATCCTCGGGGCCAGGGCGGGCCTCCGTGTCTATAACGACGTGCTCGTGCTCCCTCACCGCCATCGCTATCCGCCGCTCGTCCCAGACCGCGAACGGGAACGCCCCCCGCTTCGCCTGACGCGAGGCGCTCCTGTTCATGTCGCCGTCCACGAGCACCGTCCGGCCCTCTCGCGAAAGGTAAGCCGCCAGGTGGACGGCCGACGTCGTCTTCCCCACTCCGCCCTTGAACGCTGCCACGGTCACGATCATGGTCGGCAGCCTAGCGGATCTATTCCGGACTGTCAAACTTTTCAAAGTCCGAAATTATGAAAGTGCAAAAACGGTATGGTGCGTAACCTGGTCCGACCGACGAAGAACGACCGCCGCACGCACGGCGTCTACCAACGACGAGGATGCCCCAGAATATTTCCGATCCCACGACGGGTCCCTCTCCGCCGAAAGCACCCCTCCCAGCGCTCAGTGGCCTGCTCAGGGCTCGATGCGGCCAATTTGGCCGCCAGTTGGCGTTTCGCTTAGCGCCTCCGTTCGCCGTGCGCCCGCAATCCGCCGAGTCGGGCCGTCCAGACCCCGGCGTAACACCCGTCCGAAAAGCCCGGTCTGTGGCCCTACCAAAACGGACTTTCAGAGAACCGAAAGTTTGGATTTTTGAAAGTCCGAGAACAGTGTGACGGTTCGGGATGTCGCCTGGTCGATGCGGTTCGCGGGGGTCGAGAGGGCGGGCCTCGTGGAGTAGGGGCCCATGATCTCCGCCTACGGCTCCTCCAGGTGGGCCTACGTCCCCTCTGCCCGGTTCGTCCCGGGCCCGCCCTAGTCTTCTTTGTCCGGGCGCCACCCTCGATGACGTCCACGACGTAGCCCCCGCGCCCGTCCGGCGGGGCAGAGGCGGCCGGCATCAGGACCGCGAACGACTTGTCCCTGTCCCCGGTGACGCCGCGGGCGAGCATCAGTTCCTCGAAGTGCGGCAAACGCGAGGGGTACGTTACCGAGAGCTCCCAACCCTTGGGCCCCGGAGCCGCGAGGATCTCTGCGTCCTGCGGAGCCTCCAAGCCCCCAGGGGTAGGCGATTGCTTCTTGAGGGCCTCCGGTACCCGCACCGGCACCGGCATCTTCGGCGGCGCGCTCGGGTCCTCGGGCGGGTCCACGCGGCGATCAACGAACTCCAGTGCCCGGAGCGGGGCCCGCGCCTCCGAGCCGCCGCCTTCGGCGCCCCGCGTCCCATCCCTCGGCCGCCGGGCCGGCGTACGCCCGCGTTCCGTGTCCGAACAACGCCCCGAAGAGGTCCCTCAACAAGGCCCGCGCACTGTCCTCCAGACCATCTCCAGGCTCGGGTTGTACTGCTCCCGCTCGATGTAGCCGAGCGTGCGGTACTCGACCCCCAATTTGTCGGCCAGTTCTTGGCGCTCAAGGTCCCTCTCGGCGCGCAGTACCCCTTCCGCTCCACACCGACGCCCTGGCGGGGGAGAGTCGAAGCTATTTACTTATAATACTTCCTTCCCTCCAGAGACCAATGCCCCAAACCAACCCCAGCCGAAAAAACCGACCCAGCAGGCAAAAAACAGGTAAGCGGACAAAAGAAAACAGAGCTCAGAAAACACCGAGATCTATAGAACAGGAGGACACAACAGCGCACACGGGCGGAGGGGCCGGACAACGCGCCAGACGAGCGGACCGGGGTGGGGGAGGGGAGGGTCACAGGTCCGCCAGAAAGGGTTCTGTTTATTGGTATTATACAGACCACCTACGCTCATAGGCGGAAAAAGAGTGTACCCACAGCCGAAGGACGGTTCATCCAGCCCCCGTCCTCGCGACGACCTCCAATCCCGCGTCCTCCCCGACGCGGGAGCCTAGGGCTCCTACGAGGAGCGTCCCGAAACGGGACTCGATGTACTCCTTCGCGAACAAGTTTGGGACCTCGATCGTTAGCGTACCGCCCCGAAAAGACGTGGCCACGATGCCGTCGAACCAGACACGGAGCGAAGAGACGTCTATATCGTCGCTGACGTCCGTCAGCAACCCGTCGAACAGTTCCTGGGCGTTCGGGTCGGGCTCCGACGGCTCGGGAGGAGGAGAAGCGGCCTGCCGGCGCGAGGGTTCGCCGCCCACTTCATGCGCTCCACTGCGGTCGGCCACGTCGGCGTAGGAGGGGCCGGCCTTCCCATCGGGCACCACGCCGGCCTCTTCCAAGAACATCTGCGGGGGTTCGACGGAAAGCGGCTTCTCCTTCTTGATGTACTTGTAGAGAAAGGCGCCCGGCTCCCGGACCCACTTCTGGTAGGGAAGCGCACGGATGTAGTAGTTGCAGAGCACCGTGCCCTTCTCGGCGACCAGCTCGCGGGCCTGCACCGGCCAAACCTCGTTGCGGATGAGGGTCCTTATGGTCTGCTCCTCCTCGCGCGTCCAGCTCCGCTCCAAGAAGGTTCTCTGGGCCACGAACTGTTCGGCGACCTCGTAGCGGATCGTGTACTTGTCCGGGCAGGAAACTCTGGCGAGAAACCCCCTGCATTTCATCTCCTCGTGGGCCGGCTCCAGCGCACGCTTCTGCGCGGAGGGGGACCGGTAGCTCGCCGCCATGCCCAGCCTGGCCTTGAGGTTCGCCAACGGCACTTCCCACACCAACCCGTTGCCACGCCCGAGGTCGATCTCGCTGTAGAGGCCACGAGCGTGCTTCTTGCTCAGCGAGAAGTAGAAGTCGTGGTCCAGGTCCCGCACATAACCTTCCTTGTAGCTGCGCACGACCACGTCGTCGAACCTGACCCAGTGGTGCTCCACCGCCCGGCCGTATTTGTCCTCGTTCGCCTCGAAGTTCACCCGCCACACCGTGTAGTACTCGCTCTTGAACCCACGGAGCGTCTTCCGGTAGACGTCCGCGTCGACCAGGAGCTTTTGCAGCCGGATTATCGAGTCCCTTATCTTTCTGTAACTCGTTCCGTTGTCCGGGAGCTCTAAGATGTTGCGCACCTCGTAGAGGCTGAAGAACACGACGCCATCGTCTGGCATCCCACCCTTCCGATGCGCGAGCAGGATCAGCGCCCGGTATACGTCCCTGTCGAAATCTGTGGTGTCCCCGTACTCCTCCGACGGCGTGTATTTGAACCTCCGCATCGCCGACGTGCCGTCCTCTAGCGTGACGGGAATGACGTACTCCCGGATCTTTTTCGCATCGTTGGCACCACCAGCGAAGAGGTACGATTCCTCGATGTTCTTTTCTGTGGGCACCAACTCTGCTCGGCCCCGTTTCCCCAACGCTACTACCTTGCGCTTGGGCTTCCCCATCCTCAAGCCTCCCCTGTTTGTAACAACACAACATTTAACAAGACCACTACATACATGGAAACCGAAGAACCGAGAGAAAAACCTTGCATTTGCAGGTAGTTCTCTTTTTCGACTTGCGTGGGAGGTCGGTATTCGTTGTGTGAGAGATCGGTATTCCTTGCGCGAGAGGTCGCTAAAACTTGCGCCCAGGGTCGGTATCGACTTGCGTGGGTGGTCGGTATCCCTTGCGCGAAAGGTCGGTATCCCTTGTCCGAGGGGTCGGTAATCGGCTTTCCGGCGCTCCGATAGAGGTTGTCGGCATAGATTATTCGCTTTTGCAGGCTTTCGTTGTGTGCCGATGGTCCCTGGAGTTGGCATTTGCCGGGTCGTGCCGCTGCACCTGGGTCTGTGAACTTGCGTGAGAGGTCGGTATTCGGCATCGAAGGGCCAGGATTCTTGCGCGACAGGTCTGTATCCGGCGGTCGGTTCGACCAAGTTCCGCTGATCCGGTTAGGGGCCCCACTCAGCACGGGAGCCACACGACTTCCTATTCTTGCGTGAGAGGTCGGTATTCGCTGCGGCTCACGCCGGCGTCCACCTTCTTCTCGCCCTCTGTCACGTACCGCGTCCCGCCCGTCCGCTTGATAGCCGCGTGCTGGCGCGGGTGGACGTCGAGACGGTTGGTTCGGCCCTTGGGCTGCAAGTACTTCGGCAGCCGGCCGAGGTTGTCGGGACGCAGGCGGTGGAGGATCCCGCCGTCGAGGGGGTGAACCGGGAAGACGAGCCCCGACCTCTTCGGCAGCTTGCCCCCGTCCTGGGGTACGTCCCTGCCGCGTCGGGCGGTGAACGTGCCGCGTTCTTCGGAGACCGCGGGGTCTATGGAGGACTCTGCGAGATGCCGGCGGTGAGCCTCGGAGAGCCCAACCCTGGGGGGTGGGCCATGGGTCGTGGGTTTACGCGACCGGTCGCGGGCGGTAGTATTCATCCGCAACTCCTCTCAAAAACGGGTAGTGGGGGTTGTGCTTCGGGGCGGCGGCTACCGCCCCTTTTTTGTGCTTCGAAGGCCCCTTTGAGGCGCGGGAAACCATCAGGCTCTGTCCCAGTCTCCGGCCCCTTCGGCGACCACCAGCGCTCGGCCGAGCGCCTGGCGCAAGACGAGCTCTACTTTGTCTCCGACGGCCCGCTGCTCGACAAGCGCAGCCAGCGCCCGGACGTAGCGCCCACGCACCGCGGCGAGCTCCGCTCCCTCACCCCCGGTGTCACGGGTGGCCCGGTACTCCGCTTCACGGCGGCCCACGACGGCGGCGAGCTCGTCGGGGTCGAGCTCGGATAGTCCTTGCGCGGCGTCGGCGGCCTCCTCCTGGGCCTGGGCAATGGCGTCGTCTGGTACGGCAGCGGCCGCCCCGGTGAGGTCGAAGGGCTTTTGCCAGTCGCCGGGGAGCGCTGCTGCGAGGCGCCTCGGAGTAGGATCCGAGGGGAACAGGGGGCTCTGGGTTTTTGGGAGCAGGTCGGCTACCTCTACGCCCAGGGCGTCGGCTACCCGCTCTATCGTCTTGAGGTTCGGATTGCCCTTGCCTTGCTCCAGGCGGTTCAGCGTGGCCGGGTCCATGTCGGCCATGACCGCCAGCTTGACCTGACTGAGCTCGCGCTCCTTTCTCAGTTGGCGTATCCGCCGCACCCGCACCCCCGCTCTTGATTTCCGAACGTAGTGTACAGATGGTATGGCACGAAAGTCAATAACCGAAGACCGGGTTCCGTAACCCGGGATGGCCCCGCCGGCCGTTGCAGAGGACGCTCGGGGTACCTCATGGCGGGTCGGGGTACCTCATGGCGGGTCGTACTTCGGCACCGTAAACAAGGAACGGATAATACCCCGCGAAGGTATCACGCCCCCTTGCGGGACGTTCCTCCGGGACGGAGGGTGTTCTGAGGCGCTGTAGAATCGGGGACGACGTGCACGAAGACGTCCGGACGGAGGGTGGCCATGGACATAGACGTCATAGAGAAGGCCATAAAGGCTTCCCTTGAGGAGACGCTGAAGAGGACGAGGCGGGCCGAGGAGGAGCTAAAGAAGGTTCAGCAAGGGGGGCGCGGCGTGGGGAACCCGAAGCTGGCGGAGGCTTTGGAGGAGTACACAAGGTGCGTGGACGAGCTGACGTACTACCTGAAG
>DASYWA010000075.1:0-4587 GCA_035936475.1 Rubrobacter sp.
CCTCGAATGGAAAGAGACGAGCCGGTAGGGCGAGAAGGTCATGTTGGAGACGGTGTTCTTGCGGCGCGCCTCGCCGTTGAGGACCGTCGCGACCTCCAACGCGCCCACCTCCCCACCTCGTCCTGCGTCAGGAGGTGCGGGCCGAAGGAGAAGAAGGTGTCGAAGCTCTTGTCTCGCGTCAGGTAGCGCGGGTTCCTTCGCAGGATGTCCTCGGCCGTCGTGTCGAGCCCGGTAGTGAAGCCCGCGACGACGGAGGGCGCTTTGTCCTCGGAGATGTTCTTCGCCTCCCGGCCGATGATCGTCGTGTCCGGTCGCATGAAGCTGGCGGGCTCTTCGGCGGGGGCAGCCTCGTCGAGGTCGCCGGCGTGGTCGGCGTAGTTGAGGCCTATGCCCCAGATCTTGCGCGGCCGGCGATACAACGGCGCGTAGGAGAGGCTTTCGGCCGGTATGGCCCTTCCTGACAGGTCTTCCCGCTCTCTCCGAGAGACGGTCCCGCGTCCGGCGCAGGTCTTCGAGACGGCCGCCTTCTAGCAGGGATAGGAGGTCCGTGGGCCAACCGCCGGGGTCGGGGAACTCGGCCACCGGCAGGGCGCCGCCGGCCCACACCACGGCCGCCACCTCTTTGCCGCCGATCTCTACCGAAGCCAGCCTCATGGGTCCGTCATGGTAGCCCATCGCGGGCGGCCCGTGAGGGCCGCGCCGGGAAAATCTGGCCTGTATACTGCCCCCATGTCCCTTCAAGGCGTCTTCCCCATCGCCCTCACGCCGTTCATGGACGGGGGCGACGTGGACTTCGCGGGCATCGACGCCCTCGCCGAACACTACCTCGCCTCCGGGTCCGACGGTCTGACGGTGCTAGGCATCATGGGCGAGGCGCACAAGCTCACCGACGCCGAGAGATTCGCGGTCGCCCGGCGCTACCTCGCGGCCACGGGCGGGGCGGTGCCCGTGGTCGTCGGCTGCTCGGCGCCCGCCACGAGGGTTTCGATAGAGAGGGCCAGGGAGGCGGAGGGGCTCGGGGCCGCGGCCGTCATGGTCGCGCCGCCCAACAACCTCAAGAACCTCGACCTCGTCTTCGGGCACTACCGGGAGGTCGCCGAGGCCGTCTCCGTGCCGGTCGTCGTGCAGGACGAGCCGGTCAATACGGGCGTGGTGATGCCGGCGGCGTTCGTCTCGCGGGTGATGAACGGGGTGGAGAACTGCCGGTACGTCAAGCTAGAGGAGGCGCCGACGACCATCAAGATCTCGGCCCTCACAAACGGCATAGAAGACCCGGAGAAACGGGCCGGCATCTTCGGCGGCCTCGGCGGGATGTACTTCTACGAGGAGCTGTCGCGGGGGGCCGTAGGAATCATGACCGGCTTCGCCTATCCTGAGGTACTGGTGCGGGTCTACCGGCTCTTCTCCGAGGGGAGGGAGGCGGAGGCGCGGGAGCACTTCTTCCGCTACCTGCCCCTGATCCGGTTCGAGGCCCAGCTCGGCGTCGGGGGCGTGGGCATCCGCAAGGAGGTCTTCAAGATGCGCCGCCTCATCGGCTCCTCCCACGTCCGTTCCCCCGCCCCGCCGCTCGACGCCGAGACGCTGCGCGAGCTTGCGGACCTCGTCGCGTTTCTTGGCCTGACGGAAGGAGACAAAGGATGAACTTCGATCACTCGCAGAAGGTGCTGGAGCTTCGGGAGCAACTCGAGGCGTTCATGGAAGAGTTCGTCTACCCGAACGAGGGGACCTTCCACGAGCAGCTGGAGGCCTCCGAGGACCGCTGGAACACGCCCCCTATCATGGACGAGCTCAAGGAGAGGGCGAGATCCGCGGGCCTCTGGAACCTCTTTTTGCCCGACTCCGAGTACGGCGCCGGTCTCTCGAACCTGGAGTACGCGCCGCTGTGCGAGGTCATGGGCCGCAGCCTCATCGCCCCCGAGGTCTTCAACTGCAACGCCCCCGACACGGGCAACATGGAGGTCCTCGCCCGCTACGGAACTCCCGAGCAGCAGGAGCGATGGCTAAAGCCGCTTTTGGAGGGGGAGATCCGCTCGGCCTTCTGCATGACCGAGCCCGACGTGGCCTCCTCGGACGCGACCAACATACAGGCCAGGATAGAGCGCAGCTCCGCTGGGGACGAGTACGTCGTGAACGGCCGCAAGTGGTGGTCCACGGGGGCCGGCAACCGGCGGTGCAAGATCTCGATCCTCATGGGCAAGACCGACCCCTCGGCCCCACGCTACGAGCAGCAGTCCATGATCCTGGTCCCCCTCGACGCGCCCGGCGTGGAGATAGAGCGCACCTTATCCGTCTTCGGCTACGACGAGGCACCCCACGGGCACGGGGAGATCTCCTTTACGGACGTGAGGGTGCCGGCCGAGAACATCCTCTGGGGCGAGGGCAAGGGTTTCGCCATCGCCCAAGGCCGCCTCGGTCCCGGGCGCATCCACCACTGCATGCGCCAGATAGGCGTGGCCGAGAGGGCCCTGGAGCTGATGTGCGAGCGGGTCAAGGGCCGCGAGGCGTTCGGCAAACCGCTCTCCGAGCAGGGCGTGATCATGGAGTGGATCGCCGACTCCAGGATGGAGATAGAGCAGGCCCGCCTGCTCACCCTGAAGGCCGCCCACATGATGGACACGGTGGGCAACAAGGAGGCTCGCTCGGAGATCGCGCAGATAAAGGTAGTGGCCCCGAACGCGACTCTACGCGTCCTCGACCGCGCCATTCAGGCCTTCGGCGGGGCGGGCGTCTCCGGGGACACCCCGCTCGCCGCTTTTTGGGCGGAGTCGCGCATCCTCCGCCTCGCCGACGGCCCCGACGAGGTCCACCGCGCATCGGTCGCCAAGCTGGAGCTCAAGAAGGAGCGCCGCGTCGGCATCGAACAGTCCTACGGCCAGTAGGAGGACGGCTATGGAGGACAAGAACTCGCTCCTGCTCGGCATAAAGTACGAGGCCGCGATGCTCGGCGGCGTGGAGGGCGCGCCCCTGTCCCGCATCGAGGAGCAGTTGCGGGGCGAGGTCGGCGAGGACTGGAGGACGGACGAGGAGGTCCTCAAGGGCCGCAACGCCGCGCGCCGCGAGCACGGGCTTCCTCCCCTCGGGGGTCTCGGGCGTCGCCCGGCGCCCGGTCCCCCCGGCCGACGACCGCTGTGGCGCAGGGTGCTGGGGAGGTAGCGGTGCTCTACCGCAACTTCGCGACGCAGGAGGAACTCGACGCCCAGTACGACCCCGAGCGTACCGTCACTGACGCGGGCGTCTACGCGGAGTTCTACGCTCAGGAGAGCGACAAACTGCGCTCCGAGAAGAAGCATAACCCGAACGTGCCCTTCGGCCCCACGCTCGCCGAGCACGTGGACCTCTACCCGGCAGAAGAAGGCGCGCCCGTGCTCGTCTACGTCCACGGCGGTTACTGGCGGGCGCGGACGGGCCGGGAGTTCGGCTTCGTCGCGCGCGGCCCCGTATCCAAGGGTGTGGCGACCGTGGTGACGAACTACGCGCTGTGCCCGGCCGTCGCGATAGACGAGATCGTCCGCCAGACCCGCGCCGCGGTCGCGTGGACGTACAAGAACGCGCGCAGCTTCGGCGGGGACCCCGAACGCATCCACGTCGCGGGCCACTCCGCGGGCGGGCATCTCGTGGCGATGCTGCTCGCGACGGACTGGGAAGGTGACTACGGGCTGCCGGCCGGCATCATCGAGGGCGCGACCGTCATCAGCGGCCTCTTCGACCTCGCGCCTTTCCCCTATACCTTCCTCCAGCCGAAGGTGCAGCTTACGTGGGATCAGGTCCGGAGGAACAGCCCCATCCTCCACGTCCCCGACGCGGCCCCGCCCCTCCTCGTCGCCTACGGCGAAGACGAGACCGACGAGTTCAAACGTCAGTCGGAGGATTTCCTGGAGGCGTGGAGGGGGAAGGGCCTCCCCGGGGAACGCCTGGTCCTCTCCGGCAAGAACCACTACGACGTCATAGACGGCTTCCTCGACGCCGAAAGCCCGCTGCTCTCGAAGATTTTGGGGCGGATGGGCTTAGAATAGGGTCGTAGAAACACACGACCGGACGGGGTGCCTTTGACGATAGAGATGACGGGCGGCAAGATCGTCAACGAGCGCGGCACGGTCGTGACCTTCCGCCAGAAGTGCGAGGAATGCGGCTTCGTCCACGACTGGAACAAGACCACCATCGTCCCGGCCTACGGGTCCAGGAAGGTCAGGGCGTTCACCTGCCCCGAGTGCGGCAACTACCAGGAGGTTGAGGCCCGTCATTTCAAGCTGGATCGGCGATGAGCGTGCCGTCCCGGTGGGCGAAGAGAACCGTGGGCGCTTCGTCTTCACGCGGGTTGTTGTGAGGCACGCCCGGCTCGGGCTTCGACCAGCTCCGGGTCACTGGGACGGCCCTTCTGAACGGAGGCACGCTGGATCTCGATACCGCCCGCGGGTACGTGCCCGGCACGCGCACCGAGCTCAAGATACTGACGGCGGGAGCACGCTCGGGCAGCTTCGGCCGCGTAAAGGACGCCGGGCTCCCGAACGGACGCGAGTGGCGGCCTCTTTATAACGCCCGCGACGTGACGCTGTGGGTGATGACACCCTGACACAAGCGTGATGAGGA
>DASYWA010000076.1:0-23904 GCA_035936475.1 Rubrobacter sp.
CGGGCGGCCAGGGCGGCCGCGGTGGTCGTGATAACCGCGGCGGCGGAGGAGGCCGCGGCGGGGGTCGCGGAGGGCGCGACAGCGAGTTCCAGGACAGGGTCGTCGAGATCCGGCGTGTGGCCAAGGTCGTCAAGGGCGGCCGGAGGTTCAACTTCAGCGCGCTCGTGGTCGTCGGCGACGGCAAGGGGAGGGTAGGCGCGGGCCTCGGCAAGGCGAACACCGTGCCGGCGGCCATTCAGAAGGGCCAGGAGCGGGCCAAGCGGAACATGTTCCAGGTCCCGATGCGCAACACGACGATCCCGCACGAGGTCATCGGCAAGTTCGAGAGCTCCGACGTGTTGCTCAAGCCGGCCTCCGAGGGTACGGGGGTTATCGCGGGCGGCGGGGTTCGGGCGGTCTTGGAGCTCGCCGGCGTTAGAGACGTGCTGACGAAGGCGCTCGGCTCGACGACGTCCGTCAACCTGGTCCAGGCGACGGTGGAGGGGCTGCAGAGGCTGCGCACCAAGGCCGACATCGAGCAGGCTCGGGGGGTGAAGATCACGCTATGAGCCCCCTCAAGGTTACGCAGATGAAGAGCATAATCGGTTCCAAGGGCGACCAGAAGCGGACGGTCAAGGCCCTCGGGCTCAAGCGGATCAGGGACTCGCGCGTGCACGGGGACACGCCCCAGATACGGGGCATGCTCCACAAGGTGCGCCACCTGGTCCACGTCGAGGAGGTGCAGGAGTAATGAGGCTGAACGACATCTCCCCGGCCCCCGGTTCCACGCGCGGACGCAAGCGCGTCGGGCGCGGCATCGGCTCGGGGCAGGGCAAGACGAGCGGCCGCGGCCACAAGGGCGCGGGCGCCCGCTCGGGCTCGACGACCCACGCCGCCTACGAGGGCGGCCAGATGCCGCTCCAGCGGAGGCTGCCGCGCCTCAAGGGCGAGGCTAGGGGCCGGCACACCGTCGCCCGTCCGGTCAACTACGCGCCCGTAAACCTCTCGGACCTCGAGGGTGTCTCCGGTGATACGATAGGGCCGGACGAGCTGCGGGCCGCCGGGCTCGTCAGGAAGAAGGCCAAGCTCGTCAAGATCCTCGGCAACGGCGAGGTCGGGCGGGCCGTCACGGTGAGGGCTCACGCCTTCTCCGAGACGGCCAAGAGCAAGATAGAGGCGGGCGGCGGAAGCGTCGAGGTACTGGAGCGCTAACATGCTGGGATCCCTTGCCAACGCCTGGAAAGTCCCCGAGCTGCGCCAGAGGCTCCTGTTCACGGCCATGATCCTGGCCCTCTACAGGCTCGGCGCGTACATACCCCTGCCCGGGATCAGCCCGCAGGTGCTCGGCGGGTCGGGACCCGGCGCCAACAACGCCGTGGCGGGGCTCTTCTCCGCGTTTACCGGCGGGGCCTTCAGCAACTACGCCATCTTCTCTTTGGGCATCATGCCGTACATCACGGCGGCCATCGTCATGCAGCTCATGACGGTCGCCATACCCCGTCTGCAGGAGCTCTCCAAAGAAGGGGAGCAGGGGCAGCAGAAGATCACGCAGTACACCCGCTACTTCACGCTGGCGCTGGCCCTGATCCAGTCGACGGCCATGGTCTTCTACTTCAGGGCCCCGGCCGGCGGCGGGGCGCTCGCCGGGGCGAGCATCCTGCAGATATTGGTCGTCATCCTCACCCTCACCACGGGCGTCATGCTCACGATGTGGATGGGCGAGCTCATAAGCCAGAGGGGCCTCGGCAACGGGATCTCCCTGATCATCACCGCCTCGATACTCTCCCAGGCGCCGCGGGCCATCCGGGCGCTGATAGAGAACGGCAGCATCCTGGTGATGGTCGTGCTGGCGCTGCTCGCCGTCATGATCATCGCGGCCATAGTCTTCGTGAACGAGGGGCAGCGGCGGATACCCATCACCTACGCCAAGCGGCAGGTCGGGCGCAGGATGAGCCAGGGCGGGACGACGTACCTGCCCCTGAAGGTGAACATGGCGGGGGTCATCCCGATCATCTTCGCCTCATCGCTGCTCTTGTTCCCGGTGGTCCTGGCTCAGTTCGCCGGACAGGGCAACCCCGACTCGTTCCTGAGCCGGCTCTCGCGGTTCTTCGATCCGAGCAGCGCGCCCTACCTCGTCCTGTACGCCCTGCTCATCATCCTGTTCACGTACTTCTATACGGCGGTCCAGTTCAACCCCGTCGAGCACGCGGACAACCTGAAGAAGAGCGGCGGGTACGTGCCAGGCATCAGGCCGGGGCAGCAGACGGCGCTCTACCTCAACAACGTGCTGACCAGGATCACGCTCTTCGGCGCCATCTTCCTCGCGCTCGTGGCGATATTGCCTTACCTTATAAACCCGCTCCTCGGCCTCGGGGACCAGATCCTGCTCGGCGGCACCTCCATGCTGATCGTGGTCGGCGTCTCGCTGGATACGGTCCGTCAGCTCGAAAGCCAGCTTATGATGCGCAACTACGAAGGGTTCTTGAAGAAACGATGAAGATCATTCTTTTGGGCCCCCAGGGGGCCGGCAAGGGAACGCAGGCGCAACGCCTCTCGCAGAGGACGGGGGCGAAGCACATCTCGACCGGGGACATCGTCCGCGCCGAGATAAAGTCGGGCTCGGAGCTCGGGCAGAAGGTGCAGGACTTCAACGACCGGGGCGAGCTGGTCCCCGACGAGATCATCGTCGAGATGGCGAAGCCCTACCTCGACGACGCAGACGCCTGGCTGCTCGACGGCTTCCCCCGCAACGAGGCCCAGGCCCAGGCGCTGGACGCGGCCCTAGAAGATCTCGGCATCGAGCTCGACCGGGCCGTGGCGCTCGAGGCCCCGGACGACGAGCTCGTCCAAAGGCTCTCCGGGCGCCGGACGAGCGACGCGACCGGCCGGGTCTACCACGTCGAGCACGACCCGCCGCCGGAGGACTCCGAGGAGGACGCGGGTCCTTTCGTGCAGCGCAAGGACGACACCGAAGAGGCCATCCGTCGCCGCCTCGCCATCTACCACGAGCAGACGGAGCCGCTCAAGGACTACTACGCCGAGCGCGGCCTGCTGACCACCGTTGACGCCAGGCAGTCCATCGACGACGTTACGGCAGAGATCTTGGCGGCCGTTGGCGAGGACAGCGCTTGATCGTCCGCAAGAGCAAGGGCGAGCTCGCGGCGATGCGGGAGGGCGGCGAGATTACGGCCGCCTGCCTGAAGATGCTCGCCGAGAACGCCAGCCCCGGCGTCACCACCGGCGACCTCGACCGGATGGCCGAGGACTTTATCCGCTCCCACGGCGGCACCCCGGAGTTCAAGGGCTACCCCGGCGGCCCCGGCGCCCCGGACTTCCCGGGCTCGATCTGCGCCTCCCCGAACGCCATGATCGTCCACGGCGTCCCTGGTCCCTACCGCCTGAAAGACGGCGACATCCTCTCCATCGACGTCGGCGTCCGCTACAAGGGCTTCGTCACCGACTCGGCCACCACGGTCGCCGTCGGCGAGGTGCCCGAGGCGGCGCGTGGGCTTCTCCGGGTCACCCAGGAGTGCCTGGCGGCGGCGACGGAGGCGATGCGGGCCGGGAACCGGCTCGGGGACGTGGGGCACGCCATACAGTCCGTCGCCGAGGCGAAGGGCTACGGGGTCGTGCGCGACCTCGTCTCGCACGGGGTAGGAAGGGAGATGCACGAGGACCCCCAGATCCCGAACTATGGTAAGAAGGGGACCGGGGTCCGCCTCATGCCCGGGATGACCTTCGCCATAGAGCCCATGATCACGCTCGGCGACTACGCGATAGACCTCGACGAAGAAGACAAGTGGTCCATCTACACCGCCGACCGCTCCCTCTCGGCCCACTTCGAGCACACGGTCGCCGTCACCGAGAACGGCCCGTGGGTCCTGACAGAGAACGGGGGCTCGGGCGGGTAGAAGGGTCTCAGAGGCGGTGTGAGAAGCCACATGGGCGTGATAAGATATGCGTTTGGCTCCAGTCATTTTGTAACCGGTTGGAAAGAAGAGGTTCTTGGCCAAGGAAGACGTCATAGAAGTCGAGGGCGCCGTCACCGAGGCGCTGCCGAACACGCAGTTCCGGGTCGAGTTGGACAACGGGCACAACGTGTTGGCGCACATCTCGGGGAAGATGCGGATGAACTACATCCGGATACTTCCGGGGGACAGGGTGAAGGTCGAGTTGAGCCCCTACGACTTGAGCCGGGGACGGATCACCTACAGGTTCAGGACCTAACGAGAGATGATAGGCAGAAGGAGACCGTTGTGAAGGTACGGGCGAGCGTGAAGCCGATGTGCGAGAGGTGCAAGGTCATACGCCGCCGGGGTGTGGTGAGGGTGATCTGCCCGAACCCCCGGCACAAGCAGAGGCAGGGATAGCATGGCACGGATAGCAGGCGTGGACCTGCCGCGCGAGAAGCGGGTCGAGGTAGGGTTGACCTACGTCTTCGGCGTCGGCCGCTCGACGGCGAGGAAGATCTGCCGCGAGACCGGCGTGGACCCGAACACGAAGGTGCGGGACCTGGCCGAGGGCGAGGTCGGCAGCATCCGGACCTACATCGACGGGAACCTGCAGGTCGAGGGCGACCTCAGGCGGGAGAACACCCAGAACATCAGGCGGCTCATAGAGATCGGCACCTACAGGGGCATCCGGCACCGCCGGGGCCTGCCGGTCCGCGGGCAGCGGACGAAGACGAACGCCCGCCAGCGCAAGGGTCCGAAGCCGTCCATCGGCGGAAGAAAGAGGGCTAGGTAAATGGGTAGGCAGAGGCAGCAGCGCAGGGGCAACCAGCGCGGCGCGAGCCGGCAGCGGCGCAAGGTCCGTCGCAACATCACGACCGGCATCGTCCACATCAAGAGCTCCTTCAACAACACCATAGTCTCCGTGAGCGACCAGGAGGGCAACGTCATCGCCTGGGAGTCCGCGGGATCTTTGGGGTTCAAGGGGAGCCGCAAGAGCACGCCGTACGCGGCCCAGATGACCGCGGAATCTTGCGCGAACAAGGCGATGGACCAGGGTGTGCGGCGCGTGGACATAGAGGTGAAGGGACACGGCTCGGGCCGGGACATGGCCGCCAGAACCTTCCAGTCGATGGGCGTCGAGGTCCTCGGCATCAGGGACGTCACGGGCCAGCCGCACAACGGGTGCAGGCCGCCCAAGAGGCGCAGGGGGTAGGTTAGAGATGGCCAGATACACGGGACCGAGGGGCCGGCGCGACCGGCGGGCGGGGGTCATGCTCTCGTCGATGCGGAAGAACCCGCTTGAGAAGAAGCCCTACCCCCCCGGCGAGCACGGCCGGGGCCGCCAGCGGCAGACGGAGTACGGGATGCGGCTGCTCGAAAAGCAGAAGGCGCGCTGGTACTACGGGGTCTCCGAGAAGCAGTTCAGGCGGGCCTACGACAAGGCGACCAGGATGCAGGGTGTGTCGGGCGAGAACCTGCTCAGGCAGATGGAGCTCCGGATGGACAACGTCGTCTACCGGATGGGCTTCGCGAGCAGCCGCCCACAGTCGCGCCAGCTCGTCGTCCACGGCCACTTCCTCCTCAACGGCCGCAAGCACAACATCCCTTCCGCGCTGCTGAAGCCGGGGGACGTCGTGACCGTCAGGGAGAAGAGCCGCAACCTGGAGCCCATACAGGGCGCCGTCGAGAACGTGGTGGCGGTCCCGGCGTGGCTGGAGGCCGACCACGACAACTTCACGGGCAGGCTGCTCCACACGCCCGGGCGCGACGAGATCGATACGCCCGTCGAAGAGCAGCTCATCATCGAGTTCTACAGCCGTTAACGCAATTCTCTCTTAGCAGGTGGTTTTTTGACGATGTTGGACATAGCACCCCCCCGTTTCAGGGTGGAAGAAGAAGAGGGCCAGCGCGGGACGTTCGTCGCCGAGCCGCTGCCGCGGGGCCTCGGGCATACAATAGGTAACTCTCTTAGGCGCGTGATGCTCAGCGGGCTCACGGGTGCTGCGGTCACGAAGATAAGGGTCGAGGGCGTCAGCCACGAGTTCTCGACGATCCCCGGCGTCAAAGAGGACGTCGTTGACATCATCCTCAACATCAAGGGGCTCAAGTTCAAGCTCGAGCGGGACGAGCCGATAGAGCTCCAGATCCAGAAGGACGGCCCCGGCGAGGTCACGGCCGCCGACATCGAGCTCAAGGCCGACGTCGAAGTGGTCGACCCTTCGGTCTACCTCGCCAGCGTCTCCGAGGGCGGCCACCTCGACATGCGCCTCACCGTCGAGCTCGGCCAGGGCTACCGCCGCGCCGAGGGGAACAAGAGCGACGCCGACCCCATAGGTGTCATCGCCGTCGATTCGCTGTTCTCGCCCGTCCAGAGGGTCAACTACTCCGTGACGGAGACCCGCGCGGGCGCGAGGGCCGACCTCGACTCTTTGCGGATGGAGGTCTTTACCGACGGCCGCATCGAGCCGCAGGAGGCCGTGCAGGAGGCCTCCAAGCAGCTTATGGACTACCTCGGGCTGTTCACCGACGGCTACCAGGTGCAGGGGCAGACGGACGGCCGCCAGCGCGGCGGGCGCGCCGTCATTCAGGACGAGCGCCCGGTCGAGGATCTGGAGCTGACCGTCCGCTCCTACAATTGCCTCAAGCGCGAGGGGGTGGACACCATCGGCCAGCTCGCGACGATGACCGAAGAGGAGCTCATGAACATCCGAAACCTCGGGATGAAGAGCGTGGACGAGATCCGCTCGAAGCTCCTCGAGTACGGCTACGCGCTGGATAGCGAGGGTCTCGATGAGGCACGCTAAGAGGGGGCGCAAGCTCGGGCGCGAGGCGCAGCACCGAAAGGCGATGCTCGGCACGATGGCCGGCCAGGTCATAACCCACGGCCGCATAAAGACCACCGCGCCGAAAGCGAAAGAACTGCGCGGCGTGGTGGACAAGCTCATAAACACCGCCAAGAAGGACGACCTCCACGCGCGCAGGCAGGCGGTCAAGATCCTCAAGGACAAGACCGTCGTCCGCCGTCTGTTCGAGGACGTCGCCCCCGACCTCGACGGCCGCACCTCGGGCTACACCCGTATCCTGAAGCTCGGCCCGCGCCTCGGGGACGGCGCCGAGAGCGTCTACCTGGAGCTCGTCAACTTTAGACCTGAGTAACGGGAACCCATACGAGAGTCTCCCCGACGATGGGACCCGCCCCGGCGGGTCCCTAGTCGTCTCCTGCGAAAACGTTACCTTCCGCTACCCAGGGGCGGACCCCGCGACGGGCCCGCCCGCGCTCGGCGGCGTCTCCTTCTCGGTGCGCGCCGGCGAGTACGTCGGCGTGGTCGGCCCGAACGGCGGCGGCAAGTCCACCCTGATCCGGCTCCTCAACGGCCTGCTCGCCGCCGACTCCGGGCGCGTGCGCGTCGCGGGCCTCGATCCTGCGACCGAGCCTTTCGGGGTCCGCCGCCTTGTCGGCGTCCTGTTCCAGAACCCGGACAACGGGCTGGTCGCGCCTTTCGTCGAGGACGACGTCGCATTCGGGCTCGAGAACCTCGGGGTCGAACGGGCCGAGATGCGCGGGAGGGTGCGCGAGGCCATAGCCTCCGTCGGCCTGGCCGGGTACGAGCGCCGGGAGCCGCACACCCTCTCCGGCGGCGAGAAGCAGCGGGTGGCGCTCGCCGGGCTGCTCGCGGTGGGCCCCGAAGTCCTGCTCCTCGATGAGCCTACCGCCATGCTGGACGCCGCCGGGCGGGAGGAAGTGCTCGGACGGGTCCGGGATCTCTCGCGGTCGAGGACCGTGCTGCACGTCACGCACCACCTCGAGGAGCTCTTCGACGCCGACCGGGTGCTCGTCCTGAGCAACGGGAGGCTCGCCGCCGACACCACGCCGGGGGAGCTCTTCTCCGACGCGGGCTTGTTGCGGGAGAACCGGCTCGTGCTGCCGCCGGTGCCGAGGCTCGCGGCCGGGCTCGGGCTGCCGCTCTGCCGGACGCCGGAGGAGCTGGCCGCCGCCGTGGCGCGGAGGAGCAGAGACGGGGTGGAGGCGCGGTGAGGGTAGAGCTCGAAGGCGTGCGGCACGTCTACTCGCCCGGGACGTCCTTCGCGGTCGAGGCGTTGAGGGGGGTCTCTTTGGGCGTGGAGCCGGGGGAGGTGCTAGGCGTGATCGGGGGCACAGGCTCGGGCAAGAGCACCCTCGTCCAGCACCTGAACCTGCTGCTCGTCCCGACGGCCGGCAGGGTCCTCGTGGACGGGGAGGACGCGCTCTCCATGAGCCGATCCGAGCTCCGGCGCCGCGTCGGGCTCGTCTTCCAGTCGCCCGAGCAGGCCCTCTTCGCGCCGACCGTCGAGGAGGACGTGGCCTTCGCCCCGCGGCGGCTCGGGCTCGGCGAGGGGGAGGTGCGAGGACGGGTGCGCGAGGCATTGGAGTTGCTCGGTGCGGATCACCTCTCCGCCCGCTCGCCTTTCGCGCTCTCGGGCGGCGAGAAGCGGCGGGTCGCCATCGCGGGCGTGCTCGCGATGGGGCCCGAGGTCCTCGTGCTCGACGAGCCCACGGCAGGCCTCGACCCCCACGCGCGCTCGGAGCTCATCGACCTCGTGGGGCGCCTGAAAGCCTCGGGCACGACGGTGGTCTTCGTCTCCCACGACCTCGACGAGGTGGCCGAGGTGGCCGACCGGGTCTGCGTCCTCGAGGGGGGAGAGGTGCGTTCTGTTGGTCCCCCGGCCGACGTCTTCTACGGCGACCCTTCGCTGGCGCCGGCGACCGTGCGGGTCGCCGCGGCGTTGGGTGAGGCGTGTCCCGCGGTCGGCAGGCCGGTGCGTTACCGGGAGACGCTGGCGGCGCTGGCCCGCGTGGCGGGATCTGGTCCTTGACGTTCGCCCGGGGCGTGGGGCGGTTCTATCCGATCGAATCGCCGCTGCACGCGCTCGACCCGCGGGCGAAGGTCGTCGCGACCGCCGTGTTCGTGGTCGGGCTGTTCCTCGTGGACTCAGCGGCCGGCTTCCTCGCGGCGGGGGCGGTGACGGTGGCGCTCATCGCGGTGAGCCGGGTGCCGCTGGGGGCTTTTCTCGGTCTGCTAAGGCCCGTCTTGTTCATCGTGGCGCTCACCTTTCTGTTTCAGGTGTTCTTCTCGCGGGAGGGGCCGACGCTCTTCGCGTGGGGGGTACTCCAGGTGCACGAGGGCGGGCTGCGGCTCGGGCTCTTGCTGGCGGCGCGCATCCTGATCCTGGTAACGGCGGCCGGGCTGTTGACGGCGACGACCGCGCCCGTCGCGCTGGCCGACGGGATGGAGGACCTGCTCTCCCCGCTCAAGCGGCTGCGCTTCCCGGCCCACGAGGTCGCGATGATGATGACCATAGCCCTACGCTTCATCCCGACGCTCGGGGAGGAGGCGGAGAAGATCTCGCGCGCCCAGGCCGCCCGCGGCGCGGACTTTGAAGGCGGCGGTCTCGTCCGGCGGGCGCGGGCGCTCGTGCCGCTCCTGATCCCCCTCACCGTCGGCGCGTTCCGCCGCGCCGACGAGCTGGCCGAGGCTATGGAGAGCCGGGGCTACCGGGGGGGCGTCGGCCGCGTCCGATACCGCGAGCTCTCCTTCCGCGCCCGCGACGCCGTAGCACTCCTCCTGACGGTGCTCGCCGTCGGGGCGGCGGCGCTCCTGTGAGGCTTGCCGGTCTCGTCGAGTACGACGGCACCCGCTTCGCCGGCTGGGCCGCCCAGCCCGACCGGAGGACCGTGGAGGGCGAGCTCGCACAAGCCCTGCGGACCGTCCTGCGCCAGCCGGTCAAGCTCTCCGTCGCCGGACGAACCGACGCGGGGGTCCACGCATCCGGGCAGGTCGTCTCCTTCGAGGCCGAGACGGGCCTCTCCCCCTCCCTCGTCTCCTACAAGGCTACAGCCGTGCTGCCCGAGGACGTCGCGCTCAGGCGCTGCGTGGCGGTTCCGGACACCTTCGACGCCAGGAGGGACGCGAGGAGCAGGAGCTACGAGTACCGGCTGGTGAACGACGAGATCCGCGCCCCCCTCATGCGCCTGCGGGCCGCCTACGAGCCGCGGCAGCTGGACTTCGGGCTGCTGGAGGAGGCGGGGGCGTTGGTGCGGGGCGCCCACGACTTCCGGGCGTTCACCCCGTCCAAGGGCTACCACGTCCGGTTCGAGCGGGTGGTGACGGAGTCGGCCTGGGCGCGGGAGGGGGACCTGCTCACCTACCGCATCACCGCCGACTCTTTCCTGTACGGTATGGTCCGTACGCTCGTTGGCACGATGCGGGAGGTCGGTTTGGGCAGGAGGGATCTCGAACGCTTCCGGACCTTGTTCTCGGGCGAGGAGCGCAGCGAGGCGGGGCCCGCATCACCTGCCCGGGGCCTCACGCTCACGGGGGTAGGATACGACGAGAGACTCTGGAGGTAGGGATGGACGGGGACGACACCAGGCGGCTCCTGCGCAAGATAGACGACTACTTAGCGGGCCTCTTCGCGCCGCCTGACGAGGCGCTGGAGGCGGCGTTGCGGGCGTCCGATCGGGAGGGGCTTCCGGCCATAAACGTCTCGGCGACGGAGGGGAAGCTCCTGCAGATGCTCGTCGAGATCTCCGGCACGCGCAGGATACTCGAGATCGGCACTTTAGGCGGCTACAGCGCCATCCACTTCGCCCGCGCGCTGCCGGACGGTGGGACCCTCCTCTCGCTGGAGCTCGACGAGCACCACGCCGAGGTCGCCCGCAGGAACGTCGAATGGGCAGGCCTATCGGACAGGGTGGAGGTCAGGGTCGGCGACGCCCGGCGGGGCCTGGAGGGGCTTGTCGAAAACGGCGAAGGACCGTTCGACCTTATCTTTATAGACGCGGACAAGGAGGGCTACCCGGAGTACCTGGACTGGTCCCTGCGTCTCTCCCGCCCCGGCACCCTCATCCTCGGCGACAACGCCATCTGCGAGGGTAGGGTAATAGACCCGGACGACCCGTCTTCCCGCGCCATGCGCGAGTTTAACGAGAAGTTGGCTAAAGAGCCGCGCCTCTCGGCCATCGTGCTGCCCCTGATCCGTGAGCGCATAGACGGCCTCGCCATAGCCCGCGTTACCGGTTAGGCAGACCACCTCCTGCGGCACGCGGTAGCGGCGGGTCAGGCGTTGGAGCCCTTGCCAGCGCCCTGCTGCAAGGCGCGCACGACGGAGGCGGCGCCGAAGCAGGCGGTGCAGGCGAGGACTATGGCCGCGCCGGAGGCGACGTCAAAGAAGTAGGAGGCGTAGAGGCCAGCCACGCCAGAGAAGACGGCGATGGCGACGGAGATCGCCATCATGCGCGGCAGGCTGTTGGTGACGAGCGAGGCCGCGGCGGCTGGGGTGATGAGCAGCGCGCTGATCAGGACTACCCCGACCGCCTGCACGCCGGCCACAACGGTCAGCGAGAGCAGCACGAGCAGCCCGTAGCGTATCTTGTCCGCCCCGAGCCCCATCGCCCTCGCGTGCGTGGGATCGAAGGACGTCAACTCGAGCTCCTTGTGGAAGAGGAAGAGGAACCCGAGCACTACCAACGCCAGCACCGAGATGAGCACGAGGTCCCCTGGGACGATGCCCAGAACGTTGCCGAAGAGCATGTGGGTGAAGTCCCTGAAGGAGCCCGTGGTGCTCATGAGCAGGATGCCGAGGGCGAACATGCCGGTGAAGGTGACGCCGATGGCCGTGTCCTCGCGCAGCGTCCCGCGCCGGGAGAGCCAGCCGATGCCCAAAGCCGTGGCGACCCCCGCGACCACAGCGCCCCCGAGCAGGTTCAGGCCGAGCAGGTACGCCGCCACGAGCCCCGGCAGGACCGTGTGCGCCAGAGCGTCCCCGATAAACGCCATGCTCCTCAACACCACGTAGACCCCGAGCACCGCGCAGGTCGCGCCCACGAGGACCGTCGCGAGCAGCCCGGTCTGCATGAACGTGAACTGCAGCGGCTCCGTCAGCCGGCCCACGCGGCTCCCCTCCCGACCGGGAGCCCGACGAAGGCGCCGGGCTCCGGGGGCGCCTCCCGCCCCTCCCTCAGGTAGAGCGCCCCGTCGAACTCGGAGGCCAGGCTCGCGAGGTCGTGGGTGGCTATCACCATGGTCTTGCCCCGGCGCTGCAGCCCCGCGAGTACCTCCGAGATGGTCTCGCGGGTGCCGGCGTCCACGGCGTTGAGGGGCTCGTCGAGGAGGAGCAGGTCCCCGTCTTGGACGAGCGCGCGGGCGAGGAGGGCGCGCTGCTGCTGGCCGCCGGACAGTTGTCCGATCTGGCGCTCGGCGAGGGGAGAGAGGCCGAGGTCTTCTATCACCTCGGAGACGACCTCGCGGTCCTTGCGGCCGGGGCGCTTGAGCCAGCCCAGGTGGACGTAGCGGCCCGTGGTGACGAGCCTGCGGACGCTTATCGGGAACCGCCAGTCTATCTCCCCGCGCTGCGGCAGGTACGCGACCCTGTGGTGGCACGCCCCGACGGGGTTTCCGTAGACCTGGATCTCCCCGGAGGCCACCGGCAACAGCCCCGCGACCGCCTTGAGCAGCGTGGACTTTCCCGAGCCGTTCGGCCCGACGAGCGCGACCCTGGCGCCGGCCGGCACCCGTAGGCTCACCTCCTGCAGCGCAAGCCCCGCCGTGCCCGCGTACCCGGCGCTGACGGACCTTGCCGCGAGCGCCGGCGCCCCGGGCACGGCTTCCGTGTGACGTCGGTGCCCGTAGGGAAAGGTCGGGTTCTTCATTCCTGGAGCGCCTCGGACATCGTCGAGACGTTGTACCGCAACATCCGGACGTACGTCGAGCCCTCCGTGCCCGGTTTGCCCAGGGCGTCGGTGTAGAGCGTCGGCGCGAGCTCCACGCCTGCTTCGGCGGCTATGTTCTCCATCACGGACGAGTTCGACACGTTCTCCGCGAAGATGGCCGGCACGCCGCTCGCCTCTATCTCCTCGACGAGCTCCGCCGTCTCCCCCGCCGACGGGTCGCCGGTCTCCGTGCTGACGGACGCAAGCGCGGTGTCCACCTCGAACCCGTAGCGCTCCGCGAAGTACCCGAAGGTGTCGTGGGATGTGAAGAGCACGCGGTTCTCCTCCGGTATGGAGTCGACCTGCTCCCGCACGTCCGCGTCGAGCGCTTCCAGCTCGGAGACGTACTCCTCGGCGTTCTTCTCGTAGGCCCGGGCGTTCCCCGGGTCGGCCTCGACGAGGGCGTCCCGGATCTCCTCCACCATCACCACCGCGTTCGTCGGGTCGTGCCAGACGTGCGGGTCGTACTCTCCGTGCTCCTCCCCGGCGTGTTCTTCCTCGGCGCCGTGCTCGTCTCCGTCGATAGGGAGGGGGTCTATGTTCTCCGTCACGGCCACGCGCCGCGCTTCGGAGCCGGAGGAATCGTAGAGGTCGTCGAGCCAACTCTCGAACCGCAGGCCGTTCTGGAAGACCACCTCGGCCTCGGCGAGCCTGGCGTTGTCCGACGGCGCGGGCTCGAAGGTGTGGGGGTCGCTGTTGGGTCCGACGAGCGTGGTCAGCTCGACGTTCTCACCGCCCACGTTCTCCACCAGGTTCCCAAGGATGCTGTAGGTGGCGACCACCTCGACGGGACCATCCCCCGAGCCCGCGCCCCGGTCCCCGCCTCCGCAACCCGCGAGGACCGAAGCGAGCAACGCCCCGAACGACAGGACCAAGGCCCTACGAAACCCGCGCCCCTCGTGTCCCATCGAAGCCTTCCTCAACCGGCGCTCCTCTCTTCGTGCTCCGCCAAGACATCTCCCACGCCGCCGCCCGCATGCCAGCAGTAAATGATACTCGGTTATCACAAAAAGTGAAAGTCGGGCTGGAAAACGGGGAACGGCGGCGTATTGGTGAGAGGGAAAAGCTTGGCTGACCGGCATGGGTTCGGGTCGAAGAGGGGCTTGCGTCTGGTATGATCGGGGAGTTATGAGCATGCCGCAGAAATTGGAGAGGATAGCCGCCGAGTTCGAGGAGGCGCCGGCGTCGTTCAGGTTGCCGATGCTCCTCGAATATTCGAAGAAGGTGCCGCCGCTGCCGGAGTATCTCGAAGAACACCGGGACCAGATGGAGCAGGTGCACGAGTGCCAGACGCCCTTCTTCCTCGCGGAGGAGATCGACGACGAGGGCCGGGTCCGCATGTATTTCGACGCCCCCCAGGAGGCGCCGACCACGCGCAGCTTCGCGGGCGTCTTGCACGAGGGGCTCGACGGGCTGACGGCGGAGGAGATCCTGGCGGTACCGGACGACTTCTACACGAAGATGGGGCTGAGCGAGGTGATCTCACCCCTCAGGCTGAGGGGCATCTCGGCGATCCTGTGGCGCCTCAAGCGCCGGGTGCGCGGGCACCTGGAGGCCAGAAAAGCGGGGTAGGCGTCGTGTCCCCCGATAACCCGCCGGAGGCGTGTCTGTGATCGGCAGGTTCATGGTCGGCTGCATCCGGCTCTACAAGCGTTTCCTCTCGCCGCTCCTGCCGCCTTCGTGCCGCTTCACCCCGAGCTGTTCGAGGTACACCGTCGAGGCCATCCAGAAGCACGGCGCCCTTCGGGGGACCCTACTCGGTGCCTGGCGCATCCTCCGCTGCAACCCTTTCGGCAAGGGCGGCTACGACCCCGTGCCGTAAAGCGCCCGTGCGCGTCGCCCGTGCGCGGCTATTGATCCCGGGTTCGCAAGAGCCGGGGGAGGCCGGTATGGTATATTGCCGGAACCATGGGCGTCGTGCGTCAGACGAAGCAGCGGAGCGCCATCCTCGGCAGGATCCGGTCGGCCGAGGGGCCGTTGTCCATCGCCCAGATCCACGAGCGGGCGGGCGAGGAGATACCGGGCTTGGGCATCGCGACCGTCTACCGGGCGGTGAAGGCGTTGCGCGAGGGCGGGGAGATAGTGGCGGTCGACCTTCCCGGGGAGGAGCCGCACTACGAGGCGGCCGACAGGGGGCACCACCACCACTTCCGCTGCCGGGCTTGCGGGCAGACCTACGACCTCGGGGTGTGCCCGGTCGGCATCCCGCGGGGGACCATGCTCCCCGGCGGCTACACCGTCGAGGACCACAGCCTGACCCTCTACGGGCGGTGCGCCGCCTGCGCCGCGTAAAGGCTTCAGGCTCTAGGCATAAGGCTTTGAGGCTTCGGGGGCGGGCCGACTCACAGACTCTGCGGCGCCTGACCAAGGCGACGGTGAAAGAAACGCTGCGGTGAACGAGTTGGGTGAATGAGTCTCTGTTAGCGTCGGGAGGTGGGGTCTATCCAGCCGCGAATTCGACCGTTCGAAGATCGAGACGCCGAGGCGGTGGTCGACCTCTCGCTGCGGGCGTGGGCGCCGGTTTTCGCGTCGCTCGAGCGGGTGCTGGGCTCCGAGATCTTCAGGCGACAGCATCCGGACTGGCGAGAAGATCAGCGGCGGGCGGTGGAGGAGGCCTGCGGCGCCGCGCAAGAGAGACGGGTGTGGGTCGCCGAGGCGGACGGGGGCGCCGTCGGCTTTGTTGCGCTCGAGCTTCACCATCCCGAGCGCAATATGGGTGAGATCTCCATGCTGGCGGTCGACCCCGACCACCAGGGCGGCGGCATCGGGACCGCCCTGACGGAGTTCGCGCTCGACAGGCTCAAAGACGCCGGGATGACGGTGGCGATGGTCGAGACGGGGGGAGACCCCGGGCACGCCGCGGCGCGCCGCACGTACGAGAAGGCCGGCTACGTCCACCTCCCGATAGCCAGGTACTTCAAGAACCTGTAGCGGAGCGAATCGGCGATCGACGGCGGTGTCCCGGGTTGCCGACCGGCCGTGCGACGGACGAGCGTCTCGCGCCTCATGAGCAACTCTCGGGGGTACGCGGATAAGCGTCGGGAGGCGCGGCCCGGATCGGCTTGGGGGCGGCGCGGCCGCCAGGGCCTCGCTCTATCGCCCTCCGGAACCCGCTGCCTGAGACCTAGAGCCTCCCGGTAGCCCGGTCCCATAGGCGGCGGTACACCCTCCCGGTTACGCGGAGCCGGGGGAGGCCCCGAGGTGGCCTTCTTGTAGATGTATGCTACTATTTGATCCGCTTGGCAAGCCTTTTATGAGTAGTCTGTAGAACCTCCGGAGGATGATGAAAAGTTTCATGGCGCGGCCGCTTGAGGTCGAGCGGAGATGGTACGTCGTTGACGCAGAGGGCAAGACCCTCGGGCGGCTCTCGACGGAGATAGCGCGGGTGTTGCGCGGCAAGCACAAGGCCCAGTACACCCCGCACGTGGACGTCGGGGACTTCGTGGTAGTGGTGAACGCCGACCGGGTGGTCGTCACGGGCAGGAAGGCCGAGCAGAAGGTCTACCGGCGCCACTCGGGGTATCCCGGTGGGATGAAGGAGACCTCTTACGCGCAGATGATGGCGCGCAAGCCGACCGAGGTATTGCGCAAGGCCGTCTACGGGATGATGCCCAAGAGCCGGCTCGCCCGCCAGCAGTTCAAGAAGTTGAAGATCTACGCCGGTCCCGAGCACCCGCACGCCGCCCAGGACCCGCAGACGCTCGAGGTGGGATAAATGGCTGAAGCTGCCCTCTACACCGGTACGGGAAGGCGCAAGACCGCGGTGGCAAGGGTGCGCCTGCTGCCCGGCGACGGCAAGATCACGGTGAACGGTCGGGAGCTTGCGGAGTTCTTCCCGCGCCCGGCCTACCAGATGGCCGTGAAGAGCCCGCTCGAGACCCTCGGGGCCGCGACCCGCTACGACGTCGTCGCCAAGATAGAGGGCGGCGGCCTCACCGGGCAGGCCGAGGCCCTGCGCCACGGCATCGCGCGGGCGCTCGCGGAGGAGTCCCAGGAGGCCCGTGGCGAGCTCAAGGCCGCCGGGATGCTTACCAGGGACGATCGGGCCGTCGAGCGCAAGAAGTACGGCCTCAAGAAGGCCCGCAAGCGTCCGCAGTTCTCCAAGCGCTAGCGGCGCCGAAACGAGAGACGCCTTGTCCAACGAGCCCTTCCGAGTCGTGGAAGGGCTCGTTCGCGCCTAGAGGGAGGCCGGCGTGAGCTCCGAAGCGAGGGGCCCGACCGTGGCCTACAGAGCGTTCGACGCAGGTCCGCATCTCTCCGGGGTGGCCAGGATCCGCGCCTCGCTCGAATGGGACAACTTCGGCTACGACCCGGACCTCACGCGCGAGGCCCTCACCGCGCCGGGGGTGACGACGATAGTCGCCGCGGCCGGTGAGACCGGAGAGGTCGTCGGGTTCGCCCAGGTCTTCGCCGACGGCGTCTTCCAGGCGCACCTCGGCCTGCTAGCGGTGGACGAGAATTGGCACCGCAGGGGCGTCGGCCGGAGGCTCGTGGAGGAGGCGTTCGCGAGGGTGGGGGCTAGGCGCATGGACCTTATAGCCTCGGACGAGAGCCTAAGGTTCTACAGGTCGTTCAGGCACAGGGAGCAGGTCGGGTTCAGGATCTACGCGGAGAACGAGGAGGAAGGCTGAGAGAGAGGACCATAGCTTTCGGTACCGACGGGGTGCGGGGGGTGGCGAACAAGGACCTGACCCCGGAGGACGCCCTCCGCCTCGGCCTTGCGGCTGCCCGCGCCTTCGGGGGCACGGTCCTCCTCGGCCGGGACACTCGGCTCTCCGGCGGGATGCTCTCGGGCGCTTTGGCGGCGGGGCTCTCCGCCGGCGGCGCCCGCGTCGTGGACCTCGGCGTCATCCCGACGCCCGGGGTGGCCGCGCTCGCCCCTAGCCTGGGCGCGAGCGCTGCTGCGGTCGTCAGCGCGTCGCACAACCCCTTTCAGGACAACGGCATCAAGTTCTTCTCGGGGGAGGGGCGCAAGCTCGCGCTGGAGAAGGAGCGCGAGATCGAAGGTCTCGCCCGGCAGGACGCGGCGCGTCCCACGGGGGACGGCATCGGGCCGGTGGAGAGCCTGGAGGACGCGGCGGCCCTGTACGTGGAGGGCGTGCTCGGGCGCCTGGGTCCGCGGGCCGGGGGCCTGAAGGTCCTGCTCGACTGCGCCAACGGCGCGGCGGTCGGGACGGCTCCTACGGCTTTCCGCCGGGTCGGCGCGGACGTCACGGTGGTCGGGGCCGAACCTACCGGGACGAACATCAACGAGGGGTGCGGGTCCACCCACGTCGGGGCGCTCGACGCCTCCGGGCACGACGTCGCGTTCGCCTTCGACGGGGATGCTGACCGGGTGCTCGCGGTGGACGAGTTGGGCAACGTCGTTGACGGGGACAGGATCCTCGCGATCCTCGCCCGCGACCTCGCCGAGCGTGGCGCTTTAGGCGCCGGGGTGGTCGTCACGGTGATGAGCAACCTCGGCTTCTTCAAGGCCATGGAGGCGATGGGGGTTCCCTACAAGGTCACGCCCGTGGGGGACAGGCACGTCGCCGAGGAGATGCTGCGGACGGGGGCGCCGCTTGGCGGGGAGCAGTCCGGGCACGTCATCCTCTCCGAGCACGCCACGACGGGCGACGGGCTGGTTACGGCGCTCGCGCTCCTAAACGTCATGGTCCGCAGCGGGAAGAAGCTCTCCGAGCTTGCTACGGTTATGGAGGTGTACCCGCAGAGGCTCATCAACGTCCCCGTGGGCGGGGCGGGCTCCGCGAGGGTGGTGGCCGCGCTGGATGAGGTGGGGCGGGCCGTTGCAGGTGCCGAGGAGAGGCTCGGGGCCGAGGGGCGCATCCTGCTCAGGCCGAGCGGGACGGAGCCGGTGGTTAGGGTGATGGTCGAGCACGAGGACGAGGCGGTGTGCCGGGAGGTCTGCGCGGAGGTAGCGCGGGTCGTCGAGGCCGCCGGTAAGGAGGAAGTTTGAGGTTCGTCGGTTGCGCGCTCGCGTGGAGGCCGGGCGAGGCGCGGGAGAAGGATTCGTGCCTGGTGGTCATGGACGAGCGGGGGAGCATCATCGCCAACTCCTTCGCCGGGACCCCGGAGGAGCTGCGCGGGGCCATCGAGGCCTACGGGGAGGAGCGGCGGGGGGTCATAGTCGGCGTGGACGCGCCGCTCGCGGTCCCGAACGAGCGGGGGACGCGCCGGATAGAGCGCATCCTCTCCAAGCTGGCGCTGCCGGCCTACTCGGCCAGCCGCAAGATGTTCGGCGGCCCGCCCATCGCAGAAGACCTGCTCGCAGAGCTCGAGGGCATCGGCATCGAGTACACCGACTACCCCTTCCCGAGGGAGAGGGGCCAGAGGGTCGTCGTCGAGGTGGACTCGGCGGCGGCCTTGAAAGTCCTCTCCCTGGAGCGCTCCGGGGGCGACGGGGACCTGGCGGCGGAGCTGCGGGGCATGCAGGACCCCAAGCTGCGCAAGGGGAACAAGGAGGGCAGGGCCGCGGCGATCCGGGGCGCCATCGAGGTTTTGTGGGACACGCCGGGCCTGCGCCTGAGGACCGGCAACCTCTCCGCCGACCTGACGGCCGAGGAGAACATAGACGTCTCCAAGCTCGAGGTGGCGGCCTCGATGTCCCACGCCGAGCTCGACCGCGTGCTGGCGCTCGTGGAGGGCACGCTCGCGGCCTACACCGTCCACCGCCACTGGCGGGGCCGGGACGGGTCTATGGTCGTGGGGACCGGGACCGAGGGCTCCGTCCTCCTGCCGGCGAAGGACGCCCTGCGCGACCGCATCGCCGAGGAGGCGCGCTCCGCGGGGGTGCCGTACGTGTAGAGCCGTCAGCTTTCAGCGGTCGGCTCTTGTAGTGGATGGCCGGTGGACGGGAGGAACGTGGCGACGATGAAGGTGGTCTCGGGCGAGGTTGGGGTAGGGTGAGGGAGGCGCCGTGGGGCTGAAGGTGCGGATCATCCCCTGCCTGGACGTGGACGCCGGAAGGGTCGTCAAGGGGACGAACTTCAAGAACCTGAGGGACGCCGGGGACCCGGTCGAGCTCGCCGCCGTCTACGACCGGGAGGGGGCTGACGAGATCGTCTTCTACGACATCACCGCCTCCCACGAACGCAGGGAGACCTCCTCTGCGCTTGCCCGGGCCGCCGCAGAGGAGGTCTTCGTGCCCTACACCATAGGCGGCGGCGTAAGAACGGCCGACGACATGCGGGCGATGCTCCGCGCCGGGGCGGACAAGGTCTCGGTCAACAGCGCCGCCGTGAAGGACCCGGGCCTCATAGACGCCGGGGCCGAACGCTTCGGCGCCCAGTGCGTCGTCCTCAGCGTCGACGTGAAACGCAGGGAGGGAGGACCCGGCTGGGAGGTCTACCTCAACGGCGGTCGTCTGAACACGGGGATGGACGCCGTCGAGTGGCTCGTCGAGGGGGAGAGGCGGGGCGCGGGCGAGTTCGTGCTAAACAGCATGGACGCCGACGGCACCGAGAGCGGCTACGACCTCGACCTCATCTCGGCCGTGGCGGAGAAGACGGGCGTGCCGATAGTCGCCTCGGGCGGCGCGGGGGGACCCGAGCACATGGTCTCGGCCGTGCGGGCCGGGGCCGGGGCGGTGCTGGCGGCGAGCATCTTCCACTTCGGGGAGTACAGTATCTCGGAGGTCAAGCGGCAGATGGCGGAGGCCGGGGTGCCCGTTCGGACGACGGAAGCGGAGGTGCGGGATGGACGGTAGGACGGCCCTCGTGGTGATCGACACGCAACTGGGGATGTTCGAGACGCCCGGCGTGCCGCCGGTCCCGGACGGGGAGCGTTTGCTGCGCAACGTGGAGGGCCTCATCCAAAGGGCGCGGGAGGCGGACGTCGCGGTGATCCACGTCCGGCACGCCGACGGCCCCGGGCATCCGCTGGAGAGGGGCACGAGAGGGTGGCCCATCCACCCCCGCGTCGTCCCGGCGCAGGGGGAGCCCATCGTCGACAAGGAGACGCCCGACTCTTTTCTGCGCACGACGCTCGGGGAGGAGCTGGAGTCGAGGGGGATAGGGCGACTGGTCCTCGCCGGGATGCAGACGGAGTACTGCGTGGACACTACCTGCCGGCGGGCTTTCGGCCTCGGCTACGAGGTGGCGCTCGCGTCGGACGCGCACGGCACCTGGGACAGCGAGCACCTCTCGGCGGCAGAGGTGGTCTCGCACCACAACGAGGTCATGGGCAACGGCTTCGCCGAGGTCGTCCCGTCGGAAGAGATCTCCTTCGGGAAGCCGGTGGGGGCGTGACGGCCGTCGAGAACGTCCGCTTCGACAAGAGCGGCCTCGTGCCCGTCGTCGCCCAGGACGCGGCCACGGGCGACGTGCTCGCGCTCGCCTACGCGAACCGGGAGGCCGTCGAGACGACGCTCGCCACCGGCGAGGCCCACTTCTACTCGCGGTCCCGCCGGGAGCTCTGGCGCAAGGGCGAGACGAGCGGCAACACGCAGAAGGTCGTCGAGGTGCGCCTGGACTGCGACGGCGACGCGCTCCTCTACAAGGTCAAACCAAGGGGACCCGCCTGCCACACGGGGGAGAGGACCTGCTTTTTCACAACGCTCGCCGGCGAAGGTGTCGGGGTCACGACGGAGAAGGCGGGCGAGGCGTCCCTCGGGACGATGGTCGAGAGGCTCGCCGGGACCATAGCGCGGCGGCACGCCGAGATGCCGCCCGAGTCGTACACGGCAGGCCTCATCAGGCGCGGCCCCGAGAGGGTAGCCCAGAAGGTCGGGGAGGAGGCGGTCGAGGTCGTCATCGCGGCGCTGCGGGAAGACAGGCTCGCCGAGGAGACGGCCGACCTCGTCTACCACCTGCTCGTGCTGCTCGAAGAGCGGGGCGTGGGGACGGAGAAGGTCGCGGGGGTCTTGCGTGATCGGCACGGCTAGCATGAACCTTACGCCTTCTTTGGGCGAGGCGAGGAACCTCGCCCGCTCCTACGACGTGGTGCCGCTCTACGCGGAGTTCATAGGGGACCTGGAGACCCCGATCTCCGCGGTCTTGAGGTTCGCCGAGGAGGACACGGTCTTCTTGCTGGAGAGCGCCGAGGCCGCCGAGCGGTTCGGCCGCTACTCCTTTTTGGGCTTCGACCCGAAGCGCACGCTCTCCTACAGGAACGGCGTCTTTACCGTAGTCGACTCCGACGGGGTGCGCGAGGTGCCGGCGGCCGACCCGTTCAGGGGGCTCGCCGAGATCGTTGGCCGCAAGAGCGTCGCACCCCTGCCGAACCTCCCCGCCTTCGTCGGCGGCGCCGTCGGCTTCTTCTCCTACGACGCCGTCCGCTACCTCGAGAAGCTCCCCGACGCTCCGCCCGACGACCTCGGCGTCCCCGAAGCCCTCTTCGCTGTCACCGACACCCTCGTCGTCTTCGACCACCTCAGGCACAAGGTCCTCGTCGTCTCGCTCGTAGACGCGGCGGGATTGCGCGACGCCGAAGGGGAAGGCTTCGCGGCGGCCTACCGCCGCGCCGCGGACGACATAAGGCGCGTGGCGGAGCGTCTCGCGACACCCCTGGTCCGGCGGGCGGCGGGCTTCGGCGGCGGTCCCCTCGACGTCTCGTCGAACTTCACGAAGGAGGGCTACGAGGAGGCGGTGGAGCGGGCCAAGGAGTACATCCGGGCCGGAGACGCCTTCCAGGTCGTGCCGTCGCAGCGGTTCTCGGCCGAGGTGGGGGATCTCGACCCGCTCCTGCTCTACCGGGGCCTGCGCACCGTCAACCCCTCGCCCTACATGACGTACCTGAAGATGGGGGACTTAGCACTCGTCGGGGCGTCGCCCGAGCCGCTGGTGCGCGTCGAGGGACGGAGGGTGATGACCCGCCCGGTCGCGGGCACCCGGTGGAGGGGCAGGACGCTAGAGGAGGACGCCGGCCTTGCAGAAGAGTTGCTCGCCGACGAGAAAGAGCGGGCCGAGCACGTAATGCTCGTCGACCTCGGCCGCAACGACCTCGGGCGGGTGAGCGAGGTGGGATCGGTCGAGCTCGCCGGTTTCATGGAGGTCGAGCGCTACTCCCACGTCATGCACATCGTCTCGACCGTGGAGGGGAACCTGAGGGAGGATCTCACGGCGCTCGACGCGCTGGCGGCGGCGTTTCCGGCCGGGACCGTCTCGGGGGCGCCCAAGGTCAGGGCGATGGAGATCATAGACGAGCTCGAACCGACCCGCCGCGGCCCCTACGCCGGCGCGACCGGCTACTACGGCATAGACGGCCGCCTCGACACCTGCATAACGCTGAGAACGGCCCTCCTGAAAAACGGCACGATCTACTTCCAGGCCGGCGGCGGCGTCGTCGCCGACTCCGTGCCCTCCCTCGAATACGAAGAGACCCGCAACAAGGCCCGCGCCATACAGAGGGCCCTGGAGGTCGCCCGCAGCCGCGGGATGTGGTTGTAGCAGCGGCCCGCATGATACGCGGCGCCTTGCCAAAAGCAATTCGACCACTTGCGTGGAGCACCCCTTCCCGGAAGTCGACATGCAGGATCCTGCATGGGACGTGTTTGGAGGGACGGCTGGACCCCGTTCTGTTGCATTGACCGGCGCGGGGCCGGCCACAAGATGTTGCGGCGGCGCATAAAGATGCAAGAAACCGGATGGCCCTCGGTGGATCGTCGACGGCGGCAGAACCTTCCCAGTCGAGGCCTTTGCCTCCGCCGAACGGTCTGCCTGGCGCTGCGGCTGATACGGCCAAAGCCTCCGATGCGGGCATGGAAGGTGCAGGCGATCGCTTCGAGGGGCTAAATCTCGATCCGCCCGAGAAGGGCTTCGAACTCTGGCGCCACAGGAACGCCGACATGATAGCGATAGCCGCCCATTCTAAACCGTCGGGGGCGCCCGATCCTCCTACGCCCGCCCGTACCCGCCGCCGCCCGGCGTCTCGACCGTAACCACGTCCCCCTCCTCGAGATCGCGGCTCGTCTTCGCCGGCAGTTCCTCGCCGTTGAGGAGGTTCCGCCCCGGTCTACCTGACTCGCCGCCCTCTGCGCCTCCGGGGCCGTGCCGGCGGCGGTCGGTGAGCAGGGAGGGGCTCGCGGGCTCGAGGACGCGCACGGAACGGACTATGCCGTCGCCGCCGCGGTGCTCTTCCGCGCCGCCTGAGCCCGTTCCCCATCGCCGCGACCGAGTAGGCGTGGGCGGCGACCTTCCTCCCCGCCTTGTGGTCCTCTTCCACGCCGGCGCGCATCTCCTCGACGGTAAGCTGCGGCGAACCCGGCTCCTCGGCGTGGCCGTAGAC
>DASYWA010000077.1:0-21934 GCA_035936475.1 Rubrobacter sp.
TCACTGGACCGGAACTTGTAGACGTTGCTGAAAGCTGCTTTCGCATCCTTCCCTCCGCGTTGCTGCACGGTTGCTGCACAAGAGCTTGACTAGCAGTCAGTAGGCTGATTCAAGTTTACGTTTTTCCTGCAAAACAGCGCATTTGAAGAGTGGAGCCGAGGGGATTCGAACCCCTGACCTCCGCCGTGCAAAGGCGGCGCTCTCCCAACTGAGCTACGGCCCCGGGATGGAGATGAGTTTACGTGCGGGGGATGCGTTATTCAACGCGCACCCGGTACCCTCGGCGGGTACAATACGGTTCGCTGTATGTTAGCCAGACGAGAGGTGGGACGGATGGCCCTCTACGAGTACAAGTGCGCCGAGTGCGACGGGCGCTTCGACCTTATGCGCGCGATGAGCGCCTCCGACGACCCGGCCGAGTGCCCCGAGTGCGGCTCCGTCGAATCGCGGCGTGTGATCTCGAACTTCACCTCCATCACCCCGGGGGCCTCCGCGATGTCCTCGAACCCGATGATGGACGCCCGCATCGCCTCTGGCGGCGGGGGTGGCTGCTGCGGCGGGGGCTGCGGCTGCGGATAGGGAGCGCCGGACGGACCTCCCCGATGGCCTCCCCGACCTCGTCCGCAGGGGCATAGAGGAGTTCAACCGCGGGGAGTTCTTCGAGTGCCACGAGTTTCTCGAGGACGCCTGGATGGAGGAGCCTGGCCGCGTGAGGTTCCTCTACCAGGGCATCCTCCAGGTCGGCGTCGGGTTCTACCACCAGCAGAACGGGAACTGGCGCGGCGCCACCGGCGTCCTGCGCGGCGGTATCGAACGCCTCCGCGAGTTCGAGCCCGAGACCCTGGGCCTCGACGTCGCCAAGCTCGTCCGAGAATCCGAGCGGTGCCTCGAGGAACTCGAACGCCTCGGACGCGACAAGGTGCGCGAGTTCGACGCTGCCCGGATACCGAAGGTAGAGCCGTCCGGATAGCTTTTCTGACCGGATCCTCGGAAGACAGTCGGGTCTTCGGCTCCCGACGTAAGCGTCCAGATATAGGCCAGGTAGAGGATGGATGGACGGTCCCGCAACGTCCCCGGGCGGGCTCGAAGCCAGGAGGCTACGGCCGGCAGCGTAACCACCCGGGCGGAGGGCGGGTCTAACCCGTCGGTTCGGCGGTGCAGGATCCCCCCTCCCGGTGCCGCCGAGCCCATACCGAATACAATCCGCCCATCGCCGGGTTCAGCGCCCTCGTGACCCCGGCCCGCTCCTTTGCCTCGAGCGCCCAACGCCGCCCGGAAGGGAACATCTTCCCCGGCTTTTGCCGCCTCGGGCTCGAACTCGCGCTCCGCCACCCGGTAAGCAGCCGACCGTTCCCTCGACGCAGGCGAAGTCGGCTTCGAGAACGTTATCCGAGGACCTGACCGGCCCCGTACGTGACCGGAAAAAACGCCAGGTACCCGAAATGCAACATGCGTTGACTTGAACACGAGCCACGCAAACAGACGACGAACAAAAGAAAGCCCGCGACGGCCATCTCGCGAGCCAAGACGGCGCGGGCGGGCGCGAAAGGGCATTTCCAAAGGGTGCGTCCGGTGGGCCTGCCTGGACTCGAACCAGGGACCTCTTCCTTATCAGAGAAGCGCTCTAACCACCTGAGCTACAGGCCCGGAGTAATCGACGCGACAGACGCGCGACGCCGGGATAATGTACAACACGCCCGTGTCCCTGACAACCCGATTGCAGGTGTCGGGGGCGGGAAGTAAAATCGGCCAAACTCGGAACATTCGCCGCGAGCTATTCGCGGAGTGAGAGGAGCGTATAGCCAGTGAGCGCCGACGGCTTCACCAAGATGTCCATCTACGGCATGAACATGGACCTCTTTTCCTCCAGCCCGATAGTCATCCTCAAGGTCGAGGACGAGAACCGCTATCTGCCCATCTGGATCGGCCAGCCGGAGGCACGTTCGATCCTGATGAAGCTCCAGAACCAGGAGTTCGTCCGACCCCTCACCCACGACCTGGCCCTGAACCTCGTCAACGAGCTCGGCGCCTCGATGGTGCGCATCACGGTGACCGCGCTCAAAGATCAGACGTTCTTCGCCACCATCCGCCTCGACCTCGACGGCAAGACCGTCGAGGTAGACTCCCGTCCCTCCGACGCCATAGCGCTCGCGATCCGCTCGGGGGCCGAGATCTTCGCCTCCGACGAGGTGATCCAGGAGGCCAGCGTCGAGTTCGAGGAGGCCATGGAGGAAGCCCCCGAGGACGAGGTCGTTGACAAGTTCAAGGACTGGATGAACCGCGTCTCGCCGGAGGATTTTAAGTAGCGGTCCTTCGGGCCGCGCTATCAGCCTTCAGCGGTCAGCTTCTTGCCCGCCGCTGAGCCCTGGACGAGCTCGATCGCTCTGTGGGTGGCGCTTCTTACGCGCCCGGTAGCGTCTCCGCGCCGTTTGCTGAGGGCTGAAAGCTGACCGCTCTATTTGAAGAGACCGCCGCGCTCTTCCTCGGCCCTTTTGGCGCGCTCGGCGGCGCGTCCGACGTAGATGGTGGCGAAGATGACGACGAGGGTGATGAGGATGGCGTAGAAGAACTGGCCCACGAGCTCGCCCCCGGTCTGGCCGAAGATCTTGTCGAAGAGGCTCTGTATGGCGGTGTTCCAGGCGAGGGCGGCGACGAGGCCCAAAGCTGTCGTTATGAGGGCGGAGAACTTGTCGAGGACTTCAGCGGTCAATGGTCTCTCCTTCGGGTCGTCCTGGACTTCGGCCGGTCCGGTCGTCGGTGACGGGGCCGTATTCCGGGTAGGACTTCAGGAAGTCTTCCACGGAGTCCGCGCCCCAGCCCATTATCACCTGCTGGGTGTCTTCGGAGAATTGGGTTCGGATGTGGGCCTCGCGGCGGACGCTGCGGCGCACGTACTCCCAGGAGGTCTCGCCGGGGCGACGTTCGAGGCGCTCGGTGTAGAGAAACCGGCCCGTTGCCAGATCCCTGACCATCAGCAAGTCCACCCTTAGCCCTCTCCTCCGGTCGGGTCGAGGTTCGCCCAACGCCCCAGCAGGCCCGCCTCTTCCCAGGGCCACAGGCCTTCGGCCTCCGGCGCGCCGAACGGGGGCGCGCTCCGCCACATCTTACCCGTCCCGGCCGCCACCACACTACCCGAGACCATAGTCTTTCCCTCCCCCACGGCCGCGAGGTTGTTGCGGTGGATCAGGAACCCGTCCTGCTCCTCGATGCCGCCGACCTTCCACGAGGCGCGCAGGTCGAGGCCGCCGGCGACGCCCGCGAGCACGCGCCGGAGGGCGTAGAGCGCCCGGGCGGCCCTGGCGTCGGCGAAGTTGGAGGCGGCGTTCGCGGCCGAGACGAGGTCGGCGGCCTCTTCGGTCTCCACGGGAGCCGCGGGCGGGTCGTCCCCGGACCCGAAGTCCACGCCGGCCCTGATCCGGGTGAAGATCCGGTCCCGGTGCGTGCCCAAAGCGAGCCGGCCGAGGTCCCCGGCCCAGGCCCGCACCACGAACACCAGCATCCCCGGCCGCAGGCCGAGCGCCTCGGCCCCGTCCGCATCCAGCACGCCGCCCACGACCGCCGCCTCCAACCCGAACGGCCCCTCCCAGTCCCGCGTCCCGGCGGAGAGCGCCCGACGCCCGAGCGCGTCCGGGTCCCCCCCGACGGGCCCCAGGTGCGCCAGGTCTTCTTCCTCGACGAGGCCGTCCTCGGCCCCCGCCACCGCCCCCCCCTCGCAGGCCCTCCGCACGCCGGCCTCGTTCAGGACCGGCATAGAAGGACGCGCCTCCGCCAGACCCCGCAGCGCGAGATCCGTCACGTCGCGTGCCGGCACGCCGAGGTTGGCAGCGTCGACGTCGGCGACGAGGAGCAGGCCGCGGGCCGGCCCGGAGAGGAGATCAGGGGCCGCGTGCGTCCCGGAGACCGCGACCCAGCCGAGGTTCTCCGCCGAGGCGACGGCGTGGACGGGGCTTTGGACGCCGGGGAGGCCGGCCGCCGGGAGGGCGCGCCCGAAGGCGCGTTCGGCCGTGGCTTCGTCGGGGGCGTGGACGAGGATCTCGGCGCCCTCGCCCTCCCCTCCCCACGCGAACTCTTCGGCCTGGTCAACCACAGGGGAACCCGTCCTACTCCAGCACCACCAGGGGCTCGCCGGAGCGGACGGTCTTGCCGGCCTCGACGAGCACCTCGGAGACGCGTCCGGCCCTCTGCGCCCGGACCTCGCTCTCCATCTTCATCGCCTCGAGCAGGCAGACGGCGTCGCCCGCCGCGACCTCCTGGCCCTCCTCGACGAGCACCTTCACGATGGTCCCCTGCATCGGGGCCGCGACCGTGCCCTCAGCCGTCGCCGTCCGCCGCGTGGTCCGGCCGCCGCGCCGCGGCGGCGCACCCTCCCCTGCCGCCGGGTCCCCGGCGCCGAAGACCCGCACCCGGAAGAGCCGGCCGTCGACCTCGACCTCGACCTCGCGGGACGCCTTCTCCCCCGCCGCGTCGTGGCCGGCGATCTGGGCGGCATCTATGGCGAGGCCGTCCATCCTCTCGGCGACGAAACCCGTCGTGTAGTCCCCGGAGGCGAAGGCCTCGTCGTCGAGGATGGCGCGGAAGAAGGGCAGCGTAGTGGCTATGCCCTCGACCCTGAACTCCGCCAGCGCCCGCCGCAACCGCCGCAGGGCGGCCGGGCGGTCGGGGCCGCGCACGATCAGCTTGGCGAACAGCGGGTCGTAGGACTCGGGGACGGCCCCGGGGCCCTTGAGCGAGGAGTCCACCCGGACCCCGGGCCCGCCAGGCTCCTCGTAGACGGCGACGGCACCGGGGCTCGGGACGAAGTTGTTGGCCGCGTCCTCGGCGTTTAGGCGGACCTCGATGGCGTGGCCCCGCCAGGAGACGTCTCTTTGGGAGAATGGCATCGGCTCGCCGGCGGCGATGCGGATGCCGGTCTGGACGATGTCTATGCCCGTCACCTCCTCGGTCACGGGGTGCTCGACCTGCACGCGGGTGTTCATCTCGAGGAAAAAGAACTCGTCGCCGGCCTCGCCTTTTTGAAGCAAGAACTCCACGGTGCCGGCCGAGTCGTAGCCAACGGCGTCCGCGGCGGCGACGGCGGCGCGGCCCATCGCCGCGCGCGTCTCGGGGTCGAGGGCCGGGCTCGGGCACTCCTCTACGAGCTTCTGGTGGCGGCGTTGGATCGAGCAGTCCCGCTCGCCGAGGTGGACGCCGTTGCCGTGCTTGTCGCGGAAGACCTGTATCTCTATGTGCCGGGGCGCGGGAAGGTACTTCTCAAGGTACACCGACCCATCCCCGAAGTAAGCCTCGCCCTCCCGGCTCGCCCGCACAAAGGCCGCCTCGGCTTCGGTCTTGTCGTGGGCGACGGCGAAGCCCTTGCCGCCGCCGCCGGCCGAGGCCTTGACCGCGACCGGGTAACCGTGCTCCGCGGCGAACCCCAGAACCGCCTCAGGGGACTCTACAGGCTTCTCGGTGCCCGGCGTGATCGGGACGCCGGCACGGGCCATGATGCGCCGAGACTCCACCTTGGAGCCCATCGCCACTATCGCCTCCGGATGAGGCCCGATCCAGACGAGACCCGCCTCCGTGACGGCCCTCGCGAAGGGCGCGCTCTCGGCCAGAAAGCCGTAGCCGGGGTGTACGGCTTCGGCGCCGCTCCTCTTCGCGATATCGATGAGGTTCTCGATGTTCAGGTAGCTCTCCGGGGCGGGCGTGGGGCCCACGTGGTAGGCCTCGTCGGCGACGACGGTGTGGAGGGCGCCGCGGTCGACGTCCGAGTAGACGGCGACGCTCAGCATCCCCATCTCCCGGCACGCGCGGGCTATGCGGACCGAGATCTCGCCCCTGTTCGCGATCAGGACCTTCTCGAACACCTAGGGACCGCCCTCCCAACTGGAGTAGGACCACAACGCCCCTTCGAGCTTCATCCCCGGCGGCACCCGATGCCCGAGCATCCCCGCCAGCCGCCAGCGGCTCCGCGCCGGAGGTTCCGCCTCCGTGCGTCCCCCGCGCAGCGCCTCGAGCGCCGCCACGATGGCCGCGGCCTCCTCCGGGGTCGGGGCGGGGTCTATCCGGACGCGGCGCGCGTCCGTCATGCGGCCAGGACCCGGATCAGGGGCACGAGCGCGTACTCCAGCAGCAGGAAGATCATGAAGAGCAACGCGAACAACCCTACCACCGTCCCGAGCACCACCGCCGCCACCTTGAGGTCCGAGACGGACGTCGGCCGGCGGTCCCCCGGCCCGGCCGGTACCAGGCCGCCCGGAACCCCGACGAGGAACCCCAGGGCTACGCCGTAGATGAGGTTGCCCACGTTGCCGCCCTCGGCCGTGGGATAGGGCGGGATGCCGGCGAGCGCCGTACCGCCGAAGATGATGGCGAAGACCACGGCCGGTCCCGCCAAGAGGCCGACGGCCCTCCCGATCCCGGACCCGCCAACCATCCCTCTGAACGGGAGGGTTGCCAGGCGGGCCGCAGCCAGGCCGGCGAGCATGCCGGAGAGGAAGACCAGGAGGTCCAGCGCGAGATCGGACCCCCGCAGCACGAGCAGATCCAGCACGAAGAACGTGAGGACGCCGAGGACCACGAACGCCCACGCCCTCCCCGTCCTGGGCAGGAGCCTGCGTATCCCCGTAGCACCCTTTCCTGCCACGGCGTTCAGAGGGGGATGTTCCCGTGCTTGCGCGGCGGGCGCTCGGGGCGCCTGGTGCTGACCATCGAGAGGGCCTTGATGAGGTAGGGCCTCGTCTCCCGCGGGTCTATGATGTCGTCTATGAAGCCCATCTCGGCGGCGACCATCGGGTTGTTGAACTTCTGCTCGTAGTCGGCGATGAGCGCCTCCCGCTCGGCCTCCGGGTCCTCGGCCTCCGCTATGCGCCTGCGGTGGATGATGCCGACGGCCGCCGAGGCCCCCATCACCGCGACCTCGCCGGTCGGCCACGCGACGTTGACGTCCGCGCCTATGTGTTTGGAGTTCATGACGTCGTAGGCCCCGCCGTAGGCTTTCCTGGTTATGACGGTCATCTTGGGGACGGTGGCCTCGGAGAAGGCGTAGAGCAGCTTGGCGCCGTGGCGGATGATCCCACCCCACTCCTGGCCCGTCCCCGGCATGAACCCCGGCACGTCCACGAAGGTGAGCAGGGGTATGTTGAACGCGTCGCAGAACCTCACGAACCTGGCCCCCTTGACGCTCGCGTCTATGTCGAGCGTCCCCGCGAGCACCATCGGCTGGTTCCCGACCACACCTATCGCGTGCCCGTCGAGCCTGGCGAACCCTACGACGAGGTTCTGCGCCCACCCCTCCTGCACCTCGAAGAACTCCCCGTCGTCCACGACCAGCCCGACCGCCTCCCTTATGTCGTAGGGCTGGCGCGGCGAGTCCGGCACGAGGGAGGCGAGCGCCTCGTCCATCCTTTTGGGGTCGTCGGTGGGCGGGAAGTAGGGCGCCGTCTCCAGGTTGTTCTCCGGCAGGAACGAGAGCAAAAAGCGCACGTCGGAGAGGCACGTCTCCTCGTCCGGGGAGGAGAAGTGGGCGACGCCGCTCGTCGTGTTGTGGGTGACGGCCCCGCCGAGGTCCTCCTGGCTCACCTCCTCGCCCGTCACGCTCTTTATGACGTCGGGGCCGGTGATGAACATGTGGCTCGTCTCCTCGACCATGAAGACGAAGTCCGTTATGGCCGGCGAGTAGACGGCGCCCCCGGCGCAGGGTCCCATGACCACCGAGATCTGGGGCACCACCCCGCTCGCGAGCACGTTCCTGTGGAAGATGTCCGCGTACCCCGCCAGCGAGACGACGCCCTCCTGTATCCTCGCCCCGCCAGAGTCGTTGATGCCGACGATGGGGCAACCGGTCGAAAGTGCTAAGTCCATGACCTTGCAGATCTTCTCCGCGTACACCTCACCCAAGGACCCCCCGAACACCGTAAAGTCCTGGCTAAAGACGCAGACCTTCCGCCCCATGACCTCCCCGTAGCCGGTCACGACCCCGTCGCCCAACGGCTTGTTCTCCCCGAGCCCGAAGTTGCCCGAGCGGTGGACCCTGTAGCGGTCGAGCTCGACGAAGGTTCCCTCGTCGAGGAGCGTCTCTATGCGCTCGCGGGCGGTCATCTTGCCCTTCTCGCGCTGGCGCTCCACGGCCCGTTCGGAGGCCGGATGGGCCGCCCTCTCGCGCAGCCTCTGCAGCCCCTCCAGTTTTCCGGCGGTCGTGTCCTCGCCCAACCTCTCACCCTGCATGGTTCGGCATTCTAGCACGCGCAAAACTGCCGCTTACCGGCGGCGAGGGGAGCCCCGATAGTAGAATGGGGTCGCCGGGGCCCGCCTCCGGGTAGGGAAAGGAGATGCGTATGCAGGTCTTCGAGAGGCTGGCGGAGTACCGCTACGAGCAGCTCGTCTTCTGCCACGACAAGGCGACGGGACTGCGCGCGATCGTCGCGGTCCACGACACCACGCTTGGGCCGGCCCTGGGCGGCTGCCGCATGTACCCCTATGCATCGGAGGACGACGCCATAGTGGACGTGCTGAGGTTGGCGCGGGGGATGACCTACAAGGCCGCGGCGAGCGGCCTCAACCTCGGGGGCGGCAAGTCCGTCATCATCGGCGACCCGCACAAGGACAAGTCCGAGGCGCTCTTCCGCTCCTTCGGCCGCTACATCGAGACTCTGGGCGGGCGCTACATCGTCGCCGAGGACGTCGGCACCTCCACGGAGGACGCGAACTTTATCCGGGTCGAGACGGGGCACGTCGTCGGCGTGGACGTAACGCGCGGGGGGTCGGGGGACCCCTCGCCGTTCACGGCCCTCGGCGTCCTGCAGGGGATGCGGGCCTGCGTCGAGGAGGTCTTCGGCGAGGGCTCCCTCGAAGGCCGAGTGGTCGCGGTGCAGGGTCTGGGCCACGTCGGCTACAACCTGTGCAGGCTGCTGCGCGGGGAGGGAGCGAGCTTGATCGTGGCCGACGTCGACCGGAGGGCCGTCGAGCGCGTGGTCCGGGAGTTCGGGGCGAAGGCCGTGGACCCGGACGAGGTCCTCGCCATCCCCTGCGACGTCTTCGCCCCCTGCGCCCTAGGCGCCGTGATAAACGACGCCACGATCCCCGGGCTCCGCTGCCGGATAGTCGCGGGGAGCGCCAACAACGTGCTCGCCGAATCCAGGCACGGCGAGGCGCTCGCAGAGCGCGGGATCCTCTACGCTCCCGACTACGTAATAAACGCCGGCGGCCTCATAAACGTCGCAGACGAGCTCGAGGGATACAACGAGCGGCGCGCCACCAAGCGCGTCGTGCGCATACGGGACCGCATCCGCAGCATCATCGCCATCTCCAAGCGCGACGGCGTCGCCACGAACGTCGCCGCCGACACCCTCGCGCTGGAGCGCATCGGCGCGATCGCCTCCATGGAACGCCTGCACACCGGGCACCCCTACGGACAGTTGAGCCGGCGGCGAGAGACCCTGTAGAGGGGATAGGTCTTCAAAACCCCGTTCGGAGGACAACGACCGTAGGGTGCCCCTTTTCGCTCGTAGGGGAGGGGCCGGATCGCCGACGCGCCGGCCCCTCCTTCTGTTTCGAGATCCCGGCTCACTTCCTCACGGTGAAGGTCCAGGTCTTGCCGGCAGAGAGCGGGTTGCCCGCCAAGTCCTTCGCCCCCGTCGTTACGACGGCCTTGTACCTGGTCTTGCGGGCAAGCAAGGTGGCCGTGTCGCCGAAGGGGTTGAGGGTGGCCTTGAGACCGTTGGAGCTGAGCGTCACCGGGGCGTTGGTGATCTGGGTGGTGGTCCCGTTGGCCTTGACCTTGAAGAGCTTGAAGGTCTTGGGGGTGAGCGTGGTCGCCCTCATCTTCTCGTCGAAGGTCGCCACGACGTTGGCCGTGCGGGCGACGCCGGTCGCGTTCGCGGGCGGCGACACGCCCACGATGCGGGGCTTGACGGTGTCCACGGTCACCGTCCGCGCGTTGGAGACGCCGGAGGTGTTGCTTGCCGCGTCGACGGCATTGGCGGTGTAGGTGTGCCTGCCGTTGGGCACGGCGCTCAGCGTCTTGAACCAGGCGCCGCTCGCGTTGACCTGCGCGGTGCCCTTGAAGGTCGTGCCGTCGAAGACCCGGACGGTAACGGTCCCGCCGTCCGCCATGCTCTCCTCCGCCGTGCCCGAGATGGTTACGGTGCCGTCGGTGCCGTAGGAGTTGTTGGCCGGGCCGACTATGACCGGCGGGTCCGGCGGGTGGGCGTCCGCGGCCGGGCGGTCGGGACAGCCGTCGTTGTTCGCGTCGTTGTCGCCCTTGACGATGTCGGGGCAGGCGTCGTTCGCGTCGGCCACGCCGTCGGCGTCGAAGTCCGACGTCGTGCTCACCGTCCCCAACGTTTCCTGCCGCACGCCGCCGTCGGCCCGGTTCGTCGTGCTGCCACCCTGCAACCCACCCGTGCCTGCCGTGCCAGGCGTGATGGTCGTCGTAGAGTCCCGGACGAACGAGCCCGTGCCGGCCGTGAAGATGCCGATGCTCGGGCCGCCAGCGCCGCCACCACCGCCGCCGCCGTTGCCGCCCGCGCCGCTAGAGAGTTCCGAGCCGACGACCACGGCGGAGGAGTTGTGCGCGTATACGGCGAAGGAGCCGCCGTTCTGGCCGGCGCGGCCGCCGGAGCCGAAGCCGCCGCCACCACCGCCGCCGCCAGTCGCGTTGGCGAAGGAGCAGGGATTACTGTTACCGCCGCCACCGCCACCGCCGCCGCCGCCCGAACCCGCGGTCCCGGCGACTCCGTCCTGTGCGACGCCGCTCGTCCAGACGGTGCTCGCGCTCGTGGTGACGAACCGGGCGTTGGCGCCGCTTGCGCCGGGGTTGCCGTTGCCGCCGTTGCCGCCTACAAGGCCGTTTTGACCCTTGAAGCCGCCACTACCAGCGGAACCCCCAAAGGGCCCTGAGCCGGAAAAGCCAGAGTTGCCGGGTGCATTGCAGCCACCCTGCCCGCCCCGACCACCGAAGAATGCGCCAGGGCCGCCGGAGCCCGGTGAACCGCCGGAGCAGGAAGAAGAGTTGAAGCTGGCTCCAGGGCTACCGCCAAACCCCACGGACCCATTGCCGCCGTTCGCGCCGCCGGAACCGGCGAGAGCGTCGGCGACGTTCGCCCTGACCTTGCTCAAAGCGACGGTCGAGTTGTTGATGGCCCGCAGGCCGTACGCGGTGCGGGCAGCCTCCGAGGCGTTGCCCGTCGGGGCGCCCCGGAGCGTCAGGAGTTGCAGGACGACGCCCTGGTCGCCGTCGGCTAGGACGGCCTGCGGCGAGCCGCTGATGATCGTCTCCTCGGCATTGGACCGGGCGCCGCTGAAGGGCGCGTAGCCGCCGTAGAGGCCGACGTTGTCGGCGGCGTTGGCGGTCTCGTCGTAGGTACCGCCCGCGATATACACGTCCTTGGCCGGCGTCGCTGCTGCGGCCTTCGCGATGCCGGCCCCTACGGTACGCAAGGGGTTGGCTTTGGTCCCCGTCGCAGCGTCGCTGCCCGAGGTCGCGACAAAGATCGCCCCCTCTCGTCGCCGTCGATGCCGTCGCAGTTCGTGTCCTCTAACGCCAGGTCCGGTTCGTCCGGTCTGCCCGGGGCGACCGCCGCGTCGAACGGCTTACAGTCGCCGGCGGTCGCCCCGTCTCCGTCGTAATCGGTCACGGCGAGAGCGGTCCGGGCGACGCAGAGCGTGAGGGTCAAGGAGATCACAAGCCCCGCCACCACCGCACCGACGAGCCTGGCGTCCCTCACCTCGAGAAATCGTGTGGTCGACATAGCCTGCGTAACCTCCTCAACACCGCCGCCGGGGCACCCTCGATCACCCTAACGAGTGGCCGTCTCCCGACCGTTACGAACAACGTTACGGGGAGAGCCCCACGAGAACCCTCGGCAAGATCGTCCAGTAGATGTTCCGCTGACCGTGTCGAAGATCACGGGCTCTCCTCGTTCCTTTTGTGCGGGGGCGAGGACCCTGCCCGTCGGCTAGAGAACCGCCCCGCCTACAGCACGTCGCTGGACGTCGCGAGAGCCCTGCCCCGTCGGCCAGAGAACCGCCGCGTTTCTAGCGACGAACCAAGTATGAAGCGGGCGGGAAGCCTCGTACACGGGTCAGGTGACCCCTTTTTGAGGACACCCGGTCTTTTCTTCTCACATACGTGTGCGTCGGGGCGCCTTGCGGGCCGGCAGAGCGCGGTCTCACTCCCCTCCCCGATTCGGGAGCAGGCCCCGTTCGACGGCCTTGACGGCGGCCTGGGTGCGATCGGAGACCCCGAGCTTCGAGATGAGGCGCTCGAGGTGGCCTTTGACCGTGGAGAGGCTCAGGTGCAGTTCCCGGGCGATCTGGCGGTTGGTCTTGCCCGTGGCGAGGAGCGCGAGCACGTCGAGCTCGCGGGCCGTGAGGGATCCGGCTGGTGATTCTTGACGCTCCCCCGGGGGCTCGGGTGGTGGATGCGGGCGCGAGCCGTCTCCGGCGGCGAGGCGCCTGAGCAGCCGCGCGGAGAGCTCCTGGTCGAGCGGGGACTCGCCGCCGAGCACCCCGCGCACGGCGCCCAGCAGCTCGCGCCTGGTGGCCTCCTTGAGTACGTACCCGGCCGCGCCCGCCCTTATGGCGTCCAGCAGGTACCCCGGGCTCTCGTGGGTGGTCACGATGAGCACGGCCGTCTTGGGATACTCGGCCTTTACGGCCCGGGTCGCTTCGAGGCCGTCCATCTTCGGCATCCGCACGTCCATCAGGATCAGGTCCGGTCTCGAGGATCGGCACGCCCGCAGGGCTTCTTCTCCGTCCGCCGCCTCGGCGACCACCTCCAGGTCCGGCTCGCGCGCCAGCATGGCGCGCATCCCCTTCCTCACCGGGGCGCTGTCGTCGGCGATGAGCAGCCGGGCCGGCGAGGCTCTATCCCGCATGGTCGGTCTGCGTCCCTTCGGGCCCCGGCAGGGGTATTCGCGCGACCGCTCGGGTGCCCGCCCCCGGACGGCTGTAGATCTTCAGCTCGCCCCCGAGCAGCGCTACCCTCTCGCGCATGCCGACGAGGCCCACCCTCTCGCCCGGACCGGTGGCGGTGGGCGACGAAGGATCGAACCCGCACCCCTCGTCGCTGACCTCGAGGTGAACCGCCTCGCCCCGGCGCGCGAGCGCGACGCGGGCCCGGGTGGTCCGGGCGTGCTTGCGGGCGTTGTTGAGTGCCTCCTGGGCGACCCTGTAGAGCACCGTCTCGATGTCGGCCGGAAGCCGCGCATCCTCGAGCTCGTCCTCGTAGTCGACCTGCCAGCCCTGCGAGCGCAACTCCTGGACCTCGAGTTGAACGGCCGACGCGAGGCCGAGGTCGTCGAGCGCCGCGGGCCGCAGGCCCTCGATGACGTGCCTGGCCTCGACCACCGTCTTCCGGACCAGCCCGAGCGCCCGGTCCAGCTCTGCTCGCCCCCTCGCGGTGGCCGGCGGGTGGTCCTCGGAGAACGCCTGCAGGTACAGGTGGGCGGCCGCCGCCGTCTGCGTGAGCCCGTCGTGCACCTCGTAAGCCACCCTTCGGCGCTCCTCCTCCTGGGCCGCTATATGCCTGCCGACGAGTTCGGCGAGCTGGCGTTCGCGTTCGGCCAGCTGCGCCGTGCGCTCGGCGACGCGCCTCTCCAGCGTCTCGTTGAGGCGCCTTATCTCCTCCTCGGCCCGCTTGCGTTCGGTGATGTCCCGGGCGACCGTCGAGGCACCGACGACGTTGCCTTCCGCGTCCTTTATCGGAGAGGTCGTCAGGGAGACGTGGACCCGGCGACCGTCTTTGCGCACCCGCACGGTCTCGTAGTGATCGATCTTCTCCCCACGCTTGACCAGCTCCAGGATGTTCGGCACCTCGCTGGGCCGGTCCGCGGGGACCAGGACGGTGATGGGACGTCCCAACACCTCGTCGGCCGCGTAACCGTAGATGTTCTCCGCGCCGGAGTTCCAGTTCGTGATGGTGCCGTCCAGCGTCTTGCCGATGATGGCGTCGTCGGAGGAAGCCACGATGGCCGCCAGACGCGAGCGCGCCTCCTCGTCTCGCATGCGTTCGGTGACGTCGCGGACGATCGCCAGCACGAACCTTCCCCCGCCTTCGGTTTCTCCCACCGGATCTATCGGGCTCAAGGACAACTCGACCCTGATCTCCTGGCCGCCCTTCCTTAGGGCGGGTAATTCCAACAGGTCGTGCGAATCGACGTAGGGGCCGTGGCCCGTCTCAGAGTACCGGACCATGCCCGCCCGGTGGCGCCCCTTGAGGGGCTCGGGGACGAGCTCCTCGACGCGCAGCCCGCCGGCCTCGGAGGCCGAGTAGCCGAATATCCTGGTGGCCGCCGGGTTCCAGAGGACTATCCGCTGGGTCCTCGCGTCCGCGACGATGACCGCGTCCCGAACCCTCTCGAAGAGTTCTCCGATGCCCAGGTCCTCCGGGCGCACGCGCTCGACCCTCCCCCTCGCGGCGCCCCGGTCCCCGTGATCCGGTTCCGCGGTGATCGACGGCGCGCCTGCTGAGCCGGTCCCAACCGGGAGCCATCGGCGCCTATCGGCCTCCTCCTGCGGGGTCAATGCCGGACCTCCCTTCACCCCGACCTCGGCAGCGAACCGCGGTCCCTCCCCCGAACGCGCAAGCCTCACGACGCCAACGTAACCCCGAGGGCCGCACGGGCGGATCACCCAAATGAGTGATTTTTGTTGCGAGGTCTGCACGGGCACGCGGGGGCCGCCACGCCGGGGGGCGCTCTGTACCGGTCGGCCTTCCGCTCTTTGACCCTGGCTTGCTGCCGCGGCTGGAGGCCGACAGCTATGCCTGCCACGCCACGGCCATCCAAACCACGACCAGCGTCAGGACAGCCCAGTCGGCGAGGCCGGCCTCCATCCGGCGGAACTTGGTGCGGCCCCGGCCGCCGCGGTAGCTGCGGGTGTTCATGGCGGTGGTCAGGGTGTCGGCGCGGGCGAAGCCGTTTATGAAGATGGGAACGAGGAGGCGGCCGAGCCGTCGGGCGCGGGTTACGGCGCCGCCCTCGTCGAAGGGGACGCCGCGGGCGGTCTGGGCGCGGGCGAGGCGCTCCATCTCCTCTATAAAGATGGGGACGAACTTTATGGCGATGACGAAGACCAGGACCATCTCGTTTACGGGCACCCGGAGGCGTTGGAGCGGGGCGAAGAGCAGCTCCAGGCCGTTGGTGAGGTCCACCAGCGAGGTCGTTAGCATCAGCATCGTGGTGACGTGGTAGAGGAAGATCACGCGCAGCCCGAGTATGCCCGCCGTGTAGAGCCCTTCGGTTGAGACCGAGAGTATCCCCCACCGCCACAGGTAATTCGACGCCTCACCCGGGTAGAAGAGGACCTGGAAGATGAGGATAAAGAGGAGAAACGCCAGGAAAAACTGCGAGCCGCGCAAGATGAAGCCGACGGGGATGCGGGAGACGATCTGTATGAGGGCGAGCAGCAACAGCACTACCGCGAACCCCAAGAAGTCCCCGATCAAGAACGAGGCGACGACGAAGACGAACGTGATGACGAGCTTGATCCGCGCGTCCATCCGGTGGATAAAGGACCCCGTATCCACGTACTGGCCAAAGACGACGTTCCGCTGCAGCTCCAGCACTACGCGGCGCCCATCCTCTTTACCAGCTCCGCTTCGAGCTCGTCTTCCGTGAGGAGATCCGTCGGGAAGTCCGGGAAGAGCTTGCGCATCTCCCGCGCCCCGACGACGGGCTCAGGAAGCGTGATGTCGAGCTCCGCGAGCCTGTCGGCCTCGCGCAGCACCTCGCGTACGGGACCGGCCATCACGGCCCTCCCCCCGTCGAGCACGACGAAGCGGTCGCACAGGAGGCTCGCGTCGGTGAGGCTGGCGGAGCAGACGATCAGGGTGAGCTCCCGGTCCCTCTGAAGCCGGACCAGGAGCTCCAGCAGCTCGCGCCTCCCGCGCGGGTCGAGCCCGGCCATCGGCTCGTCGAGCACGAGGACGGGCGTGCGCATGGCGAGCACGCCCGCTATCGCGACGCGCCGCCGCTGGCCGCCGGAGAGGGCGTGGACGTAGCGCAGCCGGTACTCCGGGTAGGGGAGCCCAAGGGTGTTCAGGCTCTCCTCGACCCGCTCGCGGGTCTCGGCGGCGGTCAACCCGGCGGCGGTCGGGCCGAAGGCGACGTCCGCGCCGACGACGTCCTCGATGATCTGGGAGTCCGGGCGCTGGAAGACGATGCCGACCTCGCGGCGCAGCCGACCCCGGTCGTAGCCGGGCCCGGCGATGTCCTGCCCCTCGTAGAAGACCTGCCCCGGCTTCACGCGAACGAGGTGGGCAAAAGAGTCGACGATGGTGGATTTCCCGGACTGGGTGGCGCCGACGATGCCCACCCGCTCCCCACGCCGTATCTCGAAAGAGACGTCCCGGACGGCCTCGCTCGCCCGCGGCGTCCCCTCGAGGTAGGTGTGGCCGAAGCCCCGCAGCTCCAGGATCGGGGGCGTTCCGTCTTTCATCATGCCGGGGGGTCGACGGGGCCCGGCGACCCGAGGGAGGAAGAGAGGGCGGCCCGCAGCCCCCTCAAGTCCAGCACGTCGCCCTCCAGGCGGATGCCGCGGGCCCGCAGGCGGTGGGCGAGGCTCGCGGCCAGGGGCACGTCGAGGCCCACCTCCCGCAGGCGCTCGACGTGGCGGAAGACCTCGGCGGGGGTCCCGTCCAAGACCTTGCGCCCCGAGTCGAACACCACGACGCGGTCGAAGAGGGAGGCCTCGTACATCGAGTGGGTCACGTGCAAGACGCCCATCCCGATCCGGCGGTTAAGGTCCCGGATCGTCGACACGAGTCGCATGGCGACCGGGACCGGCAGGAGCGAGGTGGGCTCGTCCAGGATCAGGAAGCGCGGGCGCATCGCCAGCGCCCCGGCTATGGCGACCCGCTGCTTCTGGCCCGAAGAGAGGTCCTCGACGAGCCGGCCCCGGATCCCGCCCAGCCCGAGGGCCCCGAGCGACGACTCGACCCGCTCGGAGATCTCCCCCCGGGGCAACCCCAGGTTCTCAGGCCCGAAAGCCACGTCGTCCTCGACGCGGTTCATCACGAGCTGGTCGTCGGGGTCCTGGAAGACGACGGAGACCATGCGCCGGATCTCCCACTCGTGCTCCTCGTCCAGCGGGACGCCGTCTATGCGGACCCTACCCTCCGTGGGGTACTCGACGGCGGTGAGCAGCTTGACGAGCGTGCTCTTGCCCGAGCCGTTGTGGCCGATGATCGCGACGAACTGGCCCGCCTCCACGCGCAGGTCGAGCCCTCGAAGGGCCGGCACCGCGTCCTCCTCGCCCCTCCGATAAGAGAAGGAGAGGCCCTCTACCTCGATCACGGCGCCGCGGACGCCCCTCTAGTAGCGACGCTCTTCACCGGCATCCGTCTCCGCGGCCGTCGTCCGCCCGCTGCGGACGAGCATGACCCCCCGGACCACCACGAGCGTGACGATGGCCGCGAGTATCGCCTCGATGATCACCTGCGGCAGGCTCGCTATCACCGCCTCTATCGGCAGGTAAGCCTGGGGCCCGATCGGCAGTATGAGCCCCAGCCCGAGCACGCCAATGGAGTTGGTGAGCGAGCCGGCGAGCCCGGCGGCGACGGAGGCGACGTCTATGTTCCACCGTCTGAGGCTGGCAAAGACCATCCAGGCCACGACGCCTATAAGCAGCCGGGGCAGGAAGGCTATGACGGGGTCCCTGAACAGGGGCACTTCGGCGTACAAGAAAGAGAACGCGCCGAATATGGCGCCGGCGAGCAGGCCCACGATGGGCCCTTCGAGCGCCCCTCCGAGGACGGCCGGTATGTGCAGCAGGGTGGCGTTCCCGACGAAGGGGATCGGGACGGGGATCAGGCCCAGCCTGGTGGCGCCCAGGAAGAGGGCGACGCCGCCGATGATCCCGGATATCACGATCTCCCGCGTGCTGAAGTCGAATATGGAGCCGCCTCTGTCTCCGCCGCCGGAGTTCGCCACCGATCACCTTCTCCTTCTTAGGGCTTTCGCCGGATGGCATCTCGGGCCGAAGTATCCGTACCCGCACGCGGGCTGTCAAATGGGCTACAGGGGCGGGGTGAAACGCCCGTCGGCCGCCGTCCAGCCGCCGTCCACGAGCATGAAGGCCCCGGTGACGTAGGAGCTCGCGTCGGAGGCGAGGTAGACGACCATGCCGACCATCTCGTGCGGCTGCGCCCACCGGCCGAGGATGCTCTTGTTCGCGTAGGCGTCGTACCAGTCGGGGGAGTCCTTGATCTGAGCGGTGAGCGGCGTCTCCACGACGCCGGGGGCGACGGCGTTGGCCCGCACCCCCCGCGGCCCGAGCTCGGCAGCTAAAGCGCGCAGCATCTGGACCGTCCCGGACTTTGTCGCGGCGTAGATCCCCTGCCCCGGCTCCACGACCTGACCCCTGATGCTGGAGAACGCGACGATGCTCCCCGAGCCGCGCTCGGCCATCCCCCGCCCGAACTCCCGGCACAGGCGGAAGGTCCCTTTCAGGTTCAGGTCCACTATCTTGTCGAACTCGTCGTCGGTGATCTCCAGCAGGGGCTTCCTGACGTTGACGCTCGGCGTGCTGACGAGCACGTCGGGCGCCCCGATCCTCTGCGCCACCGCCTCGACGCTCCCGGAGTCGAGCATGTCCAGCCCGAGCGCCACCGCCTTGCCGCCGTCCTCCCCGATGCCGTCGGCCGTCGCCTCGGCGGCCTCTTCGTTCACGTCCGCCGCGAACACCTCGGCCCCGAAGGCCGCGAGGCCCCGGGCGCTGGCCTCGCCGATGCCGCTGCCGGCCCCGACGACGAGGGCCGTCTTTCCGGTAAGATCGAACATGGAGCCGTAGTCGTACATGGCTATTCCTTTCCGTGGGCGAAGTGCATGGCGGTCGCGGCGTAGAGCTTGCAGGCGGTGAGGAGCTCCTCCTCGTCCACCCACTCGTCTTTGTGGTGTGGTATCTCGCGGTCCCCGGCCCCCGTCGTAACTATCGGGATGCCGGCCCAGGCGTGAAGGAACGTCCCGTCGGTGGCCCCCGGCACGCCGTCGTAGCGCGGCTCCCGGCCCGTGAGCCCGCGGTAGGCGGCGGCCGTCGCGCGAACGAGAGGCTCGTCCCGCGGCGTCTGCGTCGCGGGACGCTCCTCGATGACCTCGAGCGTAGCGTCGAAGTCCGGGTCCTCGGAGGCGAGGCGGGAGACGATGGTCTCGAGCTTGCCGACGAGATCTTCGTGGGATTGGGCCGGGGTGGTTCGGACGTCGAGGGCGACGTAGGCGCCCGCGGGGACGACGTTGATCTGGGGCTCCCCGCAGTCGGGGCCCATGAATATCGTCGGCGTGAGGCTCGGGTAGCCGAGCAACGGGTGCTCGCCGTGGCGTTCCATCTCCTCCCTCTCTAGCTCCTCGACCGCCACCACGAACCGGGCCGCGCGGGTGACGGGGTTCACGCCGCTCAGGGGCATAGCGCCGTGGGCCATCCTGCCCCGCACCGCGACCTCGACGCGCATGGCGCCTTTCTGCTCCACGCAGATCCTGTTCTCCTCCGGCTCGCAGATCACGGCGGCGTCCACCCCTTCGGCATGCCCGCCCCGGATGAAAGCCTTGATCCCGGCCATCATCCCCTCCTCGTCCACCGGGTGGCAGAGGATCAGGCGTCCGGGGAAAGGCACGCCGGAATCCTTGATGGCCCGCACCGCGAGGACGGCCGCCGCCAGGTTCCCCTTGGTGTCGCAGGCCCCGCGGCCGTAGAGGCGCCCCCCGACCCGCTCCGCCGCGAACGGCGGATGCTCCCAGTCCTCCGCCGCCCCCTCCGTCACGACGTCGGTGTGCGCCTCGAAGAGCAGCGTCCCTCCCGGCAGATCCCCCTCCCACACCGCCCACACGTTCGGCCGCCCCGGGGCCACCTCCTGCGTGCGGACCTCGAACCCCGACCCCTCCAGGTACTCCGCCACGAACCGGGCGACCCCCTCCTCGTTGCCGGCCGGCTCCTCCGGACGGTAGACGCTCGGGACGCGGACCAGCTCCTGCGTCAGGCGCGTGAGTTCCTCGCCGTCTATCCGCGCGAGCACCGCGTCGAGAAGGCCGTCGAACCCGAGTTTGTCCTGCGCATTCGCTTGCTTAGGCAACGCTTACTCGGCTACGAGTCGGTTGTTCCGTGCGTTGAACTTTTCGCCCAAAACGCCCATCTCCATCTTGTCGACACGCAACCCTTGCCGTAAACGATGGCATCGGGCCAGTCACCCAAGTTCCTTCGGGGACATTCGTTCGAAATCCACCCTGCCGTCGGAAGTGAACGGTACTCCCTCGGCAAGTAACTGTCGCCTTTGCTGGTCCAAACCTTCGGGAAGATCCGCGAGGCGGCCGTCCGTTCCAACAACACGGTTCGTCAGCCGTTGATGACCGTGGTTTGCCGCGCCCCTCAGCAGAGAGCTAACCGGCTGGTTGTAGTTGGGTACACCGTACCCCCAGAGCGACACCTCAGCATAAGTCGTTACGCTGCCCGCAGGAACGCGATGCCCGAGTACCGTCACGAGTTGCTTCCAGTCCACCGCCCCACCTAACCGACGCTACTCTCCGGTCCGTAGCTTTCTAACCGGCGCTTGACCGCGTTCAGGAAGCGGAGGGCGGCGCCGCCGTCGAGGACGCGGTGGTCGAAGGAGACCTCGAGGTTCATCATGCTCCGAATGGCGATGGCGTCGTTTACGACGACCGGGCGCTTGACCACCGCCTCGGCCTGGAGGATGGCCGCCTGCGGGTGGTTTATGATCGGCGTGGAGGCGACGCTCCCCAGAGAGCCGGGGTTGTTGACCGTGAAGGTGCCCCCTGAGATGTCCTCGGTGCCGAGCTGCCCGGCGCGCGCGCGCCTGACGAGGTCGTCTATCCTGCGGGCGAGGCCGACGACGTTCAGCTCGTCGGCGTTTCGGATGACGGGGACTATGAGGGCGTCGTCGAGGTCGACGGCGATGCCGACGTTTATCTGCTTTCGCAAGAGAATCCTGTCCCCGTCCCACACGGAGTTGAGGATCGGGTGCTCCTTGAGGCCCTCCACGGCGGCCTCGACGATGAAAGGCAGGTAGGTGAGCTTCACGCCCTCGCGCCCGGCGAAGGCCTCCTTCTCCCTCTCGCGCAACGCCGCGAGGCCCGACACGTCCACCTCGACGAGCGTCCAGGCGTGCGGTATCTCCGCCTTGCTCGCGGACATGCGGTTGGCGATGGCCCGCCGGATGCCGGTCAGGTCGTGGATACGGTCGCCCTCGTAGACTGGAACCCGCTCCGGCTCGGGGGGGGCGAAGGCTCCGCGCTCTTCGCGGAGGCTGGGCGTCGCATGCTCTTCGACTCCAGCTCCACGTTGCTCTATGTAGCCCTCGATGTCCTTTTTGGTTACGCGGCCCCTGGTGCCTGTACCGGGGATCTCGGCAATCTGTACGTCGTGCTCGGCGGCGAGGCGCCTCACGACCGGTGAGGAGCGTTTGAGACGTAGCGTCTCGGCGTCCTCGACCGTGCCGCGCCCGTTGCCCTCGCTGCGAGATTCGCCGCGCGAGCTTCGTGCCCCGGCGCGCTCCTCGTCTCCGGCGACAGGCAGGGCCTCGGTGCCGGCGGTTGGCCACTCCTCGGTCGGGGCGTCCGCGGCGACGTTCTCCTGCGGCGGGGCGTCGGTTGCCGGGGATTCGGCGTCTCCGGCGGCGGCGACGAGGGCTATCTCGGTCCCCACGTCGACGGTTGCTCCTTCGGGGACGAGGAACTTCTCGATGGTGCCGGCGACGGGTGAGGGCAGCTCGGCGTTGACCTTGTCGGTGTCGACCTCGGCGAGGGGCTCGTCCAGGGCCACCTCGTCCCCCTCAGCCTTGAGCCAGCGGGTTATGGTGCCCTCTGTCACGCTCTCGCCGAGTTGCGGCATCGTTACCGGCTTCGCCACGGCTTCCTCCTTACGGCTTTATCGCGCGGGTGGCGACCAGGGTTGGCATGTAGGCTGCGATCGGGTCGTCGAGGTGGCGGTCCTCGTAGAAGCCCGA
>DASYWA010000078.1:0-4273 GCA_035936475.1 Rubrobacter sp.
CTCTGCCAGAAGGGACCCGCCGACGTAGACCGGTCCCGCCATGGAGAGGTTTATGCCGACCAGGATGAGCATTATCGTGCGGATCACAGGGTCCCCCCACGCGTACCGCACCCCCTCTACGAGATCCGAGAGCGTGCCCGCATCTTCTACTTGCGCCGGCTGCTCGCCGTCGGCACTTTCCGAGATACCGACGCTGGGGGAGGCAGTCGTGGCACCTGTGGGTGCTCGGCGCGCAATTGTACGATGACGCTCTGGACGTGGAAGAAGATTTCGAGTCGGGGAGCGTGACCTGGACCGTCGATCGGACGCTAGTCGGTCTTGGTGCGCTCGCGGGCGGAAGTGGACGGCCCGATCGCGACACGTTCTACGAGGCGGCGCTCGTCGACGGTACCCTGGTGGAGACTTTCGCCCGGGCCGAGTCTTGTTTTCGGTCGGCCGCGAGCTTGGCCGATCAGGAGTTCCCAAGTTGGGCAACTCTGCAACGAGCCTGCATAACCCAGACACGTAGGTTGCGGACGGACTTCGAGGCGTTGGCCACCAGGATCACGCGAAGGTAGGGGTCGCGGAGAGACAGGTAGACCATCTCCTCGTCGGGGTCACTGGTTCTGCGGCGGTTTTCAACCTGCTCTCGTACCTCGTCGTCCTCCGCGCCACGTTCGCCAGGGAAGTCAGGGTGATCATGACGTCCGCCGCGAACGCGATGTTGCCGGCCTCCACCGTCGCGCACGTGTGCGATGATGTCTTCCTCGACAGTACGCAACCCGAGCTCAAGAAAAGACCGGGCCACATGGAGTTGGCAAGTTGGAGCGACGCGTTCGTGGTTCTGCCAGCGTCGGCGAACGTCATCGGTCAGGCGGCCAACGGTATCGCCCCTAACCTTTTGACGACGACAATACTCGCCTGCACAGGGCCGGTGATCTTCTGCCCGAACGTAAGCTCCGTGATGTGGAGCAAAAAGGTCGTGCAGCGGAACATCGAAACCCTTATCGGAGACGGACACCTCGTGATCCAACCAGAGTTGGCGATGGTCTACGAGGTCGAGTCTGGTGAGATGCAGGAGAGTTGGGCTATGCCGGACCCAGAGACCCTGGTGCAACGCCTGCGGGACACCCTTCGACGCCCGCAAAGCTCCGACTAAAGCTGCCGTGGAGCGCCCCGATGCAGGACTTCATGTGGTTCGACTCCGCGGATTCCGCGCAAGAGGCGTCAGGCGCCAATGCCCACATTGCAATGGCTACGCCGCGGTTTAGACGGGGACACCTCAAGATTTTGCCACGACAAACAACCCCACCAATCTCGCCCCGAGCTCTTCGCGGGTCGTCAGGCCCTCCACCTCCTGGTCCTGGTAGCGCGCCCTCTTGATCTTGGCTTTATCTACCTCCGTTTGATCCGTGCGCCATGAGCGGGAGGGCGACAAAAATCCCGTTCGTCCTCGCCCCATCGAAGAGCCTGGTTGCCAACCTGTTACCGGAGCTTCATCGACCGTTAACGCGGCTTTACGAGCACTTAAGCAAAGCCCGCGAAAATGGGTATTTCGGCAGAAGGGGCAACGACCGCGACGGGGAGTAGACGTGTCCGATACCGCAGGCAAGCATCGCGCAGAACGACCGGGCGAGACGCCCGAGCTTATCAAGGGGTACTTCGACCGCATCGACAAGGGCGACCTGCTCACGCGCCGCGAGGAGGTGGAACTCGGTAGGAGGGCGAGGGACGGAGACGGGCGGGCCAGGCACCGGCTGGTCGAGAAGAACCTGAGGCTCGTGATCAGCATCGCCAAGAAGTACCAGAGGCAAGGTCTGCCTCTCGAGGACCTCATCCAGGAGGGCAACATCGGCCTGATGAAGGCCGTCGGGAAGTTCGACCCCGACCGCGGCTTCAGGTTCTCCACCTACGCCACGTGGTGGATAAGGCAGGCCGTCCAGCGGGCCGTCGCCGACAAGGGCCGCACCATCCGTGTTCCCGTGCACATGGGCGAGAAGATCCGCAAGATGTCGCGGGCCCGCGGAGATCTTCTGCCGCGCCTGGGTCGCGAGCCGACGGACGAGGAACTCGCGGGCGGGCTTGGATGGGAACTTGGAGAGGTGAAGCTCGTCAAAAGCGCCGTACCGGACGCCACCAGCCTCAACCGGCAGCTCTCGCCTGACGGCGACGGGTCCGAGTTGGGCGAGCTCATCCAGGACGCGCGCGCCCCGGACCCGGCCGGGGAGGCGATCCAGGGTCTCGCGATGGCGCGCTTCGAGGAGGCCGTGGGTGGGCTGCCCGAGCGCCACCGTTACGTGCTCGTGCGCCGCTACGGCCTGGACGAAGGGGGCACGGCCACGCTCGCCAAGCTCAGCTCCGAGATGGGCGTATCCAGGGAGCGCGTGCGCCAGATCCAGCGCGAGGCCGAGCAGATCCTGCGCGAGGGCCGCCACGGCGAGTTCCTGCGCGCCATAGTCGCGTAGCCGGGGCACCGCCGCGGGGCCCGTAAAGCGTCCTTAACGCGCCCTTTGCCGAACGCTAACGCCTGGCCGCATCCGGTTAACGGCCGGCGAAGAGAATGGTGGGGCGGATACGGTAGTACCGAAGGGGTGATCTTGGTGGACGGCAAGAAGGCCGGCGGAACGCGGTGGGGGGCGGTGTTTTTGGGATGGGCGGTGGCGGTCCTCGCGGGGCTCGTCTTGAGCCCCCTGCTGCGTCTTCTGTACACCTCTTTGTCGGAGCCGGCGGTCGGGCGCGGAGAGCTTACCGCGACGCTGGTCGTTATCTCCCTGGTCGCCGGGTTCTTGTCTTACCTGATCGGGGGCTACGTCGCTGCCAGGGCCGCGGGACACTCCGGCGGCAAACACGGCGCTTTGACGGCGGTCTTCGGGCTGCTCGTCGGTCTTGCGCTGGCCGTTGTTCTGGGCCTGTTCGGGATCGTCTTCGCGGAGGGCGCGGCCCTTCCGCCCGTGGGCTTCGGGCTCGCCGGCGCGGCGCTCCTGGCGGGGTTCATCCTCTTCTTGACCAACCTGTTCGGCGGGTTCGTCGGCGGGAAGCTCGGCGAGTCCCCGGACGCGGGTGGCACGAGGCAAGGCCCGGGCTGATGGCCCGCTACGCCGAGCGGCGAACCGGCACGCAAACACCGGGTCCCCGGCCGGGGAGGTCACGCGGCCGTGGAGGCCTTTGGCGCAAACAAGGACCCGCAAAGACTTCGCCCTGCCCGGAGGATACGAGGAGGCCGGCGGGCCGAGAAACGGCGATGCCGTGCCGGGCTCCTCAGGGCTCCGAGCTCCCCGGCCGGTCGTCGGGCAGGTACCTTGCGGCCAATACGCTGGATGCCCCCACCGCGAGGCACGTGATCTCTACCGGTCCGTGGAGGGCGTGACCACCCCACGTCAGTGGCGTCAGGATGGTTATCGCCTTGACCACCAGCAGCAGTACCCCCAGCCCACCTACCATCTGGCGGACGATCGTGGCGTCCTTGAGCACGAAGCCGACGTAGAGGAAGAGGAGGCTCACCCCCGCGTGGTAGAAGACCGAGACCACCCTCCACTCCCACACCGAGAACCCGAAGACGGCGATCCCCAGTAGGACGATCGCCGCGATCCGCGCGTAGGTCGATATCTTCAATCGAAACTCCCCTCCGGCGCCGCTCAAGGGGCCCATTATCGCACTTCGCGGCGTCGCCTACGCCTATCCTGCCCGGATGTTCGGGGCGCGGAGCGCGATCTCCGTCAGCCCCCTTACTCTGACCTTACGGGGCCTTGCCCACCGCTTTATACCGCCAGCCTCCCGTCTGTTACCGAGGGCAGGCGGGCCGGGCGTGCGGGCCGAGAAGAAGCCCGCGCGAAGATTTGCGGAGATAGGCACCAGGCAACCCGCCTCTCCGACCACGAACCGCCGGAGGTGGCGGCCCGGAGGAAGCGTTGCGCGCAGCTTGAGAGACGGGCGGGGCCAACCGGAGCGACATCGGTGGTACCTGCGTGGTTGCGGGCCGAAGGGGATCGAACGATGGAAGCGGCGCGCGGGGAGCCTTCGAGGGCCATACCGCGGCGGGGCTACTACCCTTGCTCAAGACCTCCGGAAGCTTCCCGGCGCGCGAACGGGGGACTATCCCCGGCAAGTTCGGACAGGATAACCGGTAGGGGCGCGGACGGTGCGCCGCAGCCGACCCGGCGGCTGTGGTGGGGGAGATGCGAACGTGTCCTCCCCCGGCGCCCCGGTCGGCGGCCGACCAAAGACTGTGCCGCGAGGTTTCCTAGATGTCGGCGAAGCGGTAGCCGGTGCCGCGCACGGTCTGGACGTAGCGGGG
>DASYWA010000079.1:0-38710 GCA_035936475.1 Rubrobacter sp.
GGCCCTAACACCCTAACTTACTCGTCGATAAGCGTGTCCCCTCTTGCGGATTGTCTCTCCCCTTTCCGAGCGTACCCTCAAGGTAAATGCCTGAGTAACCCCAGGGCGGTTGGCCAAGCGTTAGCGGTCATCCCGAACGCACACAAGACAAATGCCCCCCACCCTCCGGCGACCCGCACTCGAGCACTCCGAACAGCATCAGCCTCCTCTCGCGTAGGCTAAAGCCTGGTGCCCGCCTGGCACCCGCCTGGCCTTCCGTCCCGTAACCCTTCCCCATCGCCTGCCGTGTCCGTTAACTGATCAACGGCTTACCAGGCCAAGGTTTGCGCACCTTATCACATATGTTTCTTGTACGTCGCTGCACTAGAGTGGCCGGACGAAGATCACCTAACTTCTATGCCGAGTACGGTTCGGGGTAGGAGGCCTGTAGAACGGCAGACGTCTTTCCCTTATCTTCAAGCTCTTACCAGTTCTACCTCGGCTTTATCTGCGCCGACGCGAGCATGAAAGGCCAGGATGAGCGGCTGGGGGTTTTTGGACCCACATGCCGGTGTACTCGAAGACGACGGTGTCGCCCTCTATCCTGAGGTGCTTGCGCCTTAACGTGGCGATGCCGTAGGTCTTGTTGTTCTTCGCGTAGCGCTCGTCCCCAACCCGGAAGTAGGCGGCGTTCATCATGCGCGTCATGCACGCGAGGACCTTCTCCCGGTCCAGCTTTTTGTGCCGGAGGTGGTCGCTGGTGGTGCGCCGCATCTTCGGGAGCCTTCCCGCGAAGATTAGGATGCGCTCGAACTTCTCCCGCTCCTTGCGCTCGCGGTACCTCTCGTGGTAGCGGTACTGGAGCCTTCCGGCCGAGTCGTAGCCTATCGCCTGCACCTTGGCCGAGGGACCTTGGGCTATGCGAACGTCCTCCCAGGCCGGCGGCACCTTCAACCCCTCTATCCTCTCCAGGACCCCCTCCGCGCACACCGTCTCGTCCGTGCCGGGATAACGGTAGGAGAACCCCTCCTCCTTGGTACCCAGGCGCCGGATGCCCGTGCTGAACAGTACGTGCTTACCCATGCGCAGGATTATCCGGCCGGAGGCCGTGCCCGGCTGAGACCCGATTCACGAACGAGCATCCCGAGGACCCATCAGAAGCCGATAGCCTACCGCTAGGTCGTCCTGTCTATCTCCGCGTGGTAGCGGCTGCCGAGGCGCCCGCCGAGAAGGCCGCCGAGCAGGGCGAGCAGGAGGGCGGACGCGACCACCACGATCCCGACGACCCCGGCCCGCGAGAGGCTCCCTATGGCGGACGAGGCGCTGTCCACGAAGCCGCCTATCGCGTTGGCCGCTCCGCCGGGCAGGAAGCCGCTGAAGACCCCGGCCGCCAGGGCGAGCAGGATCAGCGTAAGAAAGGTCCAGATGAGCAGCATCGCCCCGTTGCGCCCGCCGTCGAAGCGGGCCAGCCTCCCGGCCACGTACCCGCCGAAGAAGTAGGTAAGGAAGATCAGGACGCCGAGAATGATCAGCCCGGTGATGACGGCGGCCCCCAGGGAGCCGCTCAGGTCCGGCGAGAAGCCCAAGGGCGCGAGCACGACGCCGGCGACGGCGGAGAAGATGGCGCCCGCCACCAGGGCGAACACGAACCCGAGAAAGCTCGCCAGCCAGTCCACGCCCCCGTACATGTCGCGCAGCCTGTCCTCGCGGTCCTCGGCCGCCTCGAAGTAGCCCCTCGGGTACGGCGTCGCGTCGGCCGTCGTGTCGGGCTGGCCGGGGGTGCGTATGATGCGCGTCTCCTTGTCCCCGTTGCCCGGAGGAGCGTCTTGGGAAGACCTCCGGGGAGAGCCCTGCGACACCTGGCGGGTCTCGGCCGCGTCGTCCGCGTCGCCGCTGGCCCGCCCGTTCGGCTCCCGGCGCGCGCCCTCCTGGCGGTTCTCTCCGAGCGGTGCCCTCCGGGTCTCCTGCTCGTCGGCGTCGTCGCCGAGCGGCCCGGTCCTGCGGCGCTCCTCCGGGCGATCTCCGGGTCTCTCCGTCATCTCTCCCCCTTCGGTAACAATCTGCTCTTCGGGCGTATGCTTCTGCGTCCGGATTCTAACCCGGGCGCCGCCGGGCCGCGCCGGACGGGTCCTCGCGCGGCCCGACGTTTTGTACATCCGGCCAGGGATTCCGCCGTGCGGGGGCGCCTGGCTTGTACGCCGGGCCATATGCAACCGGCGTGGGCGGTCCATATCATGGGTTTCACGGCCGGGAGCATCCCGCTCCCGGGGCACAGTATAGAGCGTAGGACACTAGGAGGTAAGCTTGGCGACGATGGGCAAGCAAGACGTGTTGCAGCAGGCGAAGGACGCGAACGTCCAGTTCATCCGGCTGTGGTTCACGGACGTGCTGGGGACGCTAAAAAGCTTTGCGCTCACCGCGGAGGAGCTCGAGGACGCCCTCGACGGCGGGATGGGCTTCGACGGGTCCTCGATCACGGGCTACCAGGACATCGAGGAGTCCGACATGATCGCCATGCCCGATCCCTCCACGTTCAAGATCATTCCCTGGAGCCCGCAGGAGGAGCCGACGGCCCGAATGATCTGCGACATCAAGACCCCGGACGGCGACCCCTACGTGGGCGACCCGCGCCACATCCTGCGCCGCGCGCTGGAGCGGGCGAGCGAGATGGGCTTCGACACGTTCAACGTCGGGCCGGAGCTGGAGTTCTTCTACTTCAAGGACTCCAACGGCACCGAGCCTTTGGACTACGGCGGCTACTTCGACCTCACCACGCTCGACGCGGCGACGGCCTTGAGGCGCGAGACGGTGCAGGCGCTGCAGCAGCTCGGCATCAGGGTCGAGTACAGCCACCACGAGGTCGGCATCAGCCAGCACGAGATCGACCTGCGCTTCGACGACGCGATGACGATGGCCGACAAGGTGATGACCTACAAGACGGTCGTCAAGGAGGTCGCCACCCGCCACGGCGTCTACGCCACGTTCATGCCCAAGCCGCTCATCGTCCAGAACGGCTCGGGGATGCACACCCACCAGAGCCTGTTCTCGAACGGGAAGAACTCGTTCTTCGACGCCAACGCCGAGTATTTTCTCTCGGAGGAGGCCAAGGCGTTTATCGCGGGCCAGCTCCGCCACGCCCGCGAGCTCTCCATCATCTTCGCCCAGCACGTCAACTCCTACAAGCGCCTCGTCCCCGGCTACGAGGCCCCGGTCTACATCGCCTGGAGCCGCCGCAACCGCTCGGCGCTCGTCCGCGTCCCCCTCTACCACCCGGGGCAGGAGAAGGCCACCCGCATGGAGCTGCGCTGCCCGGACCCGGCGGCGAACATCTACCTGTGCTTCGCGGCGCTCCTGCACGCCGGCCTCGAAGGGATCGAGAAGGGCTACGAGCTGCCCGAGCCGATGGAGCGCAACCTCTACAACCTCTCCGTCGAGGAGCGCGAGAAGATGGGCATCGAGTCCCTCCCGGCGGACCTCGGCGAGGCCATCAAGGAGGCCGAGAACTCCGAGTTGCTGCACAAGGCGCTCGGGGAGCACACCTACAGCCGCCTGCTCCAACTCAAGCGCGAGGAATTCGAGGACTACCGCATCCAGGTGACGCCGTACGAGATCCAGAAGTTCCTGCCGGTTTTGTAGGCTTCGGACAAAGGGTTTCAGGCTTCGGGAGAGGGGGCGCGGTTTTTCCGCGCCCCCTTTCGACCGTCCGTGCTAACCGGGTTCCGTGGCGTCCGGGTTCGCCCGTTGGCGGAGGGTCTCGAAGAGGACGATGCCGACGGCGACTCCCAGGTTGAGGCTCTGGGTTGCGCCCCGCTGCGGGATGGTTACGCGCTCGTCACAGAGTGAGAGCACCTCCGGCGAGACCCCGCGCCCTTCGGAGCCGAACACCAGGAGGTCGCCGGGACGGAAGCGGAAGGCCGTGAGCAGAGCGGCCTGCCGATCCGGGACGGTCGCGACCTTCCTGCCCCGAAAGGCGGTCAGAAACTTCACCGGGTCTTCGACACGCTCGAAACTGACGCGGAAGAACGCGCCGGCGGAGACCTTCTTCAGCCTGCGGGTCCGACTCTTGCCGTAGCGGGGCCGGATGAGCCCGTTCGTGTCGTGAACGTGACAGCGCCGGACGCCGAACACCTCCAGGGTGCGCGAGATCACGCACACGTGCTCGAAATCCTGTGGCGCGTCGAGAAAGACCTGCATAAGCGGAGAGCATACTAGCCGGAGGCGGCACCGTTTCGGCGTCCCTGTTCGACCTCTAGCCGCCGCCTATGAGGCTTAGCACCTCGGGGAGGAGCGTCGGCGTGGTGCTAATTCCCTCGTCGGCGTAGATGGTCTCCTCGCCGGACCAGTCGCAGAAGACGCCGCCGGCCTCGCGCAGTATCGGGGGAAAGGGGGCCGCGTCCCAGGGGTTCAGGGCGGGCTCCAGCATGAGGTCGGCCCTCCCCGTTGCGACGAGGGCGTGGCCGTAGGCGTCGGACCAGCCCCGCGCGTCGCCGACGGCCGAGAGCACCCGCAGCCATTCCTCTCTGCGCCCGTATTTGTCGAAGCCCCTGGCGTCGGTGAAACAGGCGATGCCGTCGCGGAGTGTCTCGGTATCGGAGACGCGGGCGCGGCGGCCGTTGGCGAAGCAGCCCTCGCCGGTGGCGGCGTGGACCATCTCGTCGAGGGCCGGGAAGTAGGCGGCGCCCACCTCGCAGACGCCCTGTATCTCCAGCCCGATCAAAACGCCGTACAGCGGCACGCCCCGCACGAACGCCTTCGTGCCGTCTATGGGGTCCACGATCCACCTGAAGTCCTCCGAGTCGCCCTCGGCACCGTACTCCTCCCCAACGACCGTATGCCCGGGATACCGGCCGCGGATCCTACCCCGGATCAACCGCTCCGCTTCCCGGTCCGCCACGGTCACCGGCGTCTCGTCTTCTTTGAACTCGGGCCGCGCGGCCCCGGTCCGGAAGTAGCCGAGCGTCAGCCGGCCCGCCTCGTAAGCGGTCTCGACCGCGAGATCCAGGTAAGGCCGCAACTCCATGCCGCAACCTTAGCACCCGACGTCCTCCCCCACCCGCGGGCCCTACAGCCCCCTCAAGAAATCCGCGGTCCGCGGCGCCCGCTCCGGATGGGCGCCGAGCTCCTCTCCGAGCCGCGCGAGGTCCCCGGGCTCGTCCACGTCGTACCACGGGTCCCCCTCGTACACGGCGAGCCCCGCCCCCTCGGCCCTCCGGAGCGTCTGCCGGAACACGGCCCCCGTCGACCAATCGACCCCGCGGAAGACCGCCTCCACCGGCCGGCGCAACCCCAGCAACACGTACCCGCCGTCGCTACTCGGTATTATCGATATATCGTGGGAGATCAGCGCGGAGGCGGCCCCCTCTATGGCCTTCGCCGGCAGGGTCGGCGCGTCGGTGCCGAGCACGATGACGGGGGCCGGGGAGGCGGCGAAGAGGGTTCGGGCTCCGGCGAGCATCCTGTCGCCGAGGTCTCCGGTTGGCTGGGGAAACAGGGCCACGTCGCTCAGCAGGAGTGGGCGCACGAGGTCCAGCTTGTCCGGGGGGGTGCCGGCGACGGTGGTCGGGGCGAGGGACCGCGCCTCCTCGACGGTGTCCGCGATGAGGGCCCCCTGAAGGCCGGCCGCGACGCGCGGGGGCAGCGCAAGGCGGGTCTTGACGGTGCCAGGTATGGGAGCCTTGGCCATGACGAGGATGCGGAAGGTCACTTTTCGGCGATCCGGTAGAGGTCGACCAGGCGCCAGGGGGTTACGCCGAGGGCGAAGGCGGTTTGCATGAGGCCCCAGAGGAGCAGGGTGCGCCATTCCCGGCCCCTCCAGCGGCGCGAGGCGCTCACCACGGGGCCGGGCAGGTAGGCCGTTCGTCCGGCGGCCTCCATGCGGCGGACGAAGATCACGTCCTCCATGATCGGGACCCACGGGAACCCTCCGCAGGCGGCGTAGACGTCCCTTCGGACGAAGATCCCGGAGTCCCCGTAGTAGCGAGGTAGGCGGCGATAGAGGGGCGCGAGCCGCTCCAGCCAGCGGCCGAGCGGCCCACCGTCCGGGTAGCGCAGGCGGAAGTTGCCCCCGACGCGGCCGGAGCTTAGGGCGCCCGAGATCTGGGCCGCCACGTCCGCGGGGGGCAGGACGTCGGCGTGGAGGAAGAGCAGCACGTCCCCCGTGGCCGCCTCCGCCCCGGTTCGAAGCTGCTGGCCCCGGCCGGGCTCGCTCCTCACCAGGCGGTGCGGCGGACGGACGAGTCCGTCGGTCCCGTCGGAGGAGCCGCCATCGGAGACGACGACCTCGTGGACGTCCCGGGCGAGGCGCAGCCGGTCGAGGAGGCGCCCGAGGGCGTCCTCCTCGTTCAGGGTCGGGATGATCACCGAGAGTTTCAGAGCCCCTTTACCGTATAATTCGGGCCGTCGCAGAGCAAGCCCCGGTAGCCTGTAGAGCAGGAGGTGGTCCCGTTTGGTCCGGATCGGCGTAAAGAAGGCCGCGCCCGAGGAGGTGGACGCCGACCTGCTCGCGGTGGGCATCCACTCCGGGGAGGGTCCGCCCGAAGGCCTCTCCGCCGCGGCGCGACCGGCCGTCTCGAGCGAGGACTTCACGGGCAAGCGGGGCCAGACCTCCCTGCTCTACGCGGGGGAAGACCTCGATGCCAGGCGGCTCCTGCTCGTCGGCCTCGGGGACCGTTCCTCCTTCATGCCCGACAGGCTCCGGCTGACGGCCGCCACCGTGGCCCGCAGGGCCCGGACCCTGAAGGCCCGCAACGTCGCCTTCGTCCTGCCCACGCCGGAAGGGTCGGAGGTCGGTGGGGCGGCGCGGGCGGCGGCGGAGGGCGCGGTCCTCGGTCTCTACAGGTTCGAGAGGTACAAGACAAAGAGCAGCGACGGCGGCGAGGAGCCCGAAAGCTTCGAGATGGTGCTCGGCGGTTCGGAGGACGAAGGGGCGGCCGCCGGGGGCGCGCAGGTCGGCGAGAAGGTGGCGGCCGGGTCGGTGCTCGCCCGGAACCTGGCGAACGAGCCTTCCAACACCGCGACGCCGGCGTTTCTCGCGGACCGGGCGCGGGAGATCGGGGACAGGTACGGCATGTCCGTGACCGTCCTCGACCGCGCCGGGATCGAGGGCGAGGGGCTCACGGGGCTCGCCACCGTGGGCCGGTCGGCTTCCAACGAGCCGCGCTTCATCGTGCTGGAGCACCGAAAGGGCGCGGGCGGGAAGCCGGTAGTGATCGTGGGCAAGGCCGTCACCTTCGACTCCGGCGGCATCTCCATAAAGCCGACGGCGGGCATGGAGGACATGAAGTTCGACATGGGCGGCGGGGCCGCGGTGCTGGGTGCCATGGAGGCGGTCGGCCGGCTCGACCTCCCGCTCGACGTGGTGGCCATCGTGCCGGCGACGGAGAACCTGCCGGGAGGCGACGCCTTCAAGCCGGGGGACGTGCTGACGATGGCGAACGGCAAGACCGTCGAGATCCTCACCACCGACGCCGAGGGGCGCCTGATCCTGGCCGACGCCCTCTGCTACGCCCGCCGCTACGAGCCCGCGGCGGTCGTCGACTGCGCCACCCTCACAGGCGCCTGCGTCGTCGCCCTCGGCGCCCACGCCTCGGGCCTCATGGGCAACGACGAGGCCTTGGTGGCCGAGGTCCAGACGGCCGGCGAGGCGACCGGAGAGCGGGCCTGGCCGCTCCCCCTCTTCGAGGAGTACACCGAGCAGATCAAGGGCGACACGGCGGATTTGAAGAACTCGGGCGGGCGCGGGGGCGGCGCCCTGACCGCCGGCGCCTTCCTCAAGGAGTTCGCGGACTTCCCGTGGGGGCACCTGGACATAGCGGGTACCGCCTACGGCAAGAAGGGCAACGCTTACACGACCAAGGGGGCGACCGGCGCGCCGGCGCGGCTGCTGGTCGAGTTCCTGATCGGGAGGTGTGGATGATCCTCGAAAAGCTGACCGTGGGCCCGTTCCAGGAGAACTGCTACGTCGTCGGGGACGAGGCGACGGGGACCGGCGCCCTCTTCGACCCCGGCGACGAGGCGGCCCGCATCGCGCTGGCGGTAGAGCAGTCGAACCTCGAGATAGCGCAGATAATCATCACCCACGCCCACATCGACCACGTCGGGGCCGTGGCCGCCCTGGTGGAAGAGTACGCCTGTCCGGTTCTGATGCACGCCGAGGCTGAGCCCATGCTACGGCAGCTGCCGAGCCAGGCGCTCATGATGGGCCTGCGCTTTGGCAAGGTTCCGACCGTGGACGGGTACATAGAGGATGAAGAGGTGGTCAGGGTAGGAGGCCTCGCCTTTACGGCGCTCTACACACCGGGCCACGCGCCGGGCCACCTGGCCTTCTACTCGGCCGAGGAGGGCGCGGTCATCGTCGGAGACGCCCTGTTCGCCGGGAGCGTCGGGCGGGTCGACCTGCCGGGCGGCAGCATGGAGGTCTTGATGCGGAGCATAAACGGGCGGCTGCTGACGCTGCCCGACGAGACCCTCGTCCTCTCCGGTCACGGGCCGGAGACGACCATCGGGGAGGAGCGGAGACACAACCCGTTTCTGGCCGGAGGGCTGCTGTGAGCGAGAGCGCGCACCAGCACAGGGCGTCCGCGCCCGAGACCGTCAGGGTCGCCGTGCTCACGATCAGCGATACGCGCACGCCAGAGACCGACACCGGCGGGGACGTCGCCGAGGAGGCTTTGCGCGAGGCGGGGCACGAGGTCGTCGCGCGGGAGATCGTGCGCGACGATGCGACAGGCATCCAGATGAAGCTCGTAGACCTCCTGGCGCGCTCGGACGTTGACGCCGTGGTGACGACGGGCGGGACCGGCATCTCCGCCCGGGACACCACCTACGAGGTCGTGGAGCGGATGATAGAGAAGCGGCTCGACGGGTTCGGGGAGCTATTCCGGATGCTCTCCTACGAGGAGATCGGGGCCGCCGCCCTGCTCAGCCGCGCCGTTGCCGGCGCCGTCGGCACCAAGCTGGTGGCGAGCCTGCCGGGCTCCCGCAACGCCGTTGGGCTCGGCATGGAGAAGCTTCTTGTCCCGGAGATCGCGCACATAGTCTTCGAGCTACGCAAGCACCAGGAAAAGGGGTAGGGCACATGGAACGCGAACCGCTCTCGGCCGAGGCAGACGCGCTGTGGCGCCGCCTGTGGGAGATCTGGCAGGACAACGACGAGGACGACGTGATCCTGGACTCCTCCAAGCTCTCGGACCTGGAAGCCGAGATACCCGGCCTCGAAGGCCGCATCAAGACGGCGCTTGCCTACCTCCAGCGCGCCCGCTACGTCCAGTACCGCACCGGCGTCGGCGACGACGGCATCGAGCCGGTCCTCTACGACGTCTACGAACCACGCTAGGGTCCGGGGTTGACCCGTATGACATGGGGCTGCTCCTGCTGGTGCCCTTGGCGCTCGCCGCGGGCACGGCCGTCTGATGCAGTGCGCCTTGAACTCCCAGCTTCGCACCTTTGCCGGCGGCCCCGTGGCCGCGGCGGCTTCGCTTATCGTGGGCCCGGTCGCGCTCGTGACCCCAACGCTCGCCCCGAACGGGGGCCTGCCCTCCTTCGGCGACGCCTCGAACGCGCCCTGGTGGGTGTGGATGGGCGGCCTCCTCGGGGCGTTCTACGTCTTCGCGTCGGTGATCCTCACCCCCAGGCCGGGGGCCGCGACGACGGTCGCCCTGATGGTGACCGGCCAGGTCATAGCCTCCATCGTCATAGGCCACTTCGGCCTCTTCCGCGCCGCCGCCCGGGAGGCCACCCCCCTGCGTCTACTGGGCGCCGGGCTCATCGTCGCCGGCGTCTACTCTGTGCAGCGGTTCTAGCCGGGTGAACGCCGTCTGCGTCTTCTGCGGCTCCAGCCCCGGCAACGACCCGGCCTACGCCGAGGCCGCCCTAACGTTAGGCCGGACCCTCGCCGAGAGGGACACCACCCTCGTCTACGGCGGCGGCCACGTGGGCCTCATGGGCGTGGCCGCCGACGCGGCACTGGGGGCGGGCGGCGAGGTGATAGGCGTCATGCCGAAGTCGCTCGTCGACCGCGAGATCGGGCACGCTGGCCTCACGAAACTCCACGTCGTCCGCTCCATGCACGAACGCAAGGCCATGATGTCCGAGCTCTCCGAAGGTTTCGTGGCCCTCCCCGGCGGCAACGGCACCCTCGAAGAGTTCTTCGAGGTCCTTACCTGGGCCCAACTCGGCGAGCACCACAAGCCCTGCGGCCTCCTCAACGTCGCCGGATACTACGACCCGCTGCTCGCCGTCTTCGACCGGATGGTCGACCGGGCATTCCTGAAGGACGAACACCGCAAGCTCGTCCTGGTGGAGAGAGACCCGTCGGCCCTCCTCGAACGCTTCGACGCCTACCGGCCGCCGACGTCCATCAAGTGGATCGACGCGTCCGAAACCTAGCGAGGGCAACCTTTGGCCTTCGGGCCCGTAGTGGTGACGGACCACCTACTCGCCGGAAGCGAGAGAGCGAGGATCAGATGGAACGTCCGGATTCGGCATCTCCTTCTAATGGTGGCCACGTGCCGCGCGAGTTGGCCGCGAGGCTGCTGGAGTCGCACTTCCCGTACACCGTGACCGGCGACAAGCCCCTCATCTTCGCGGGCCACCTGCCGGAAGAGGTGCCGTTCCGGATCCCCATACCCGAAAGGTTCGTCCTCGTGGGCAGCGCGCAGTTCGCTTCGCCGGGTGATCGGCGCGTGGTCGAGGTCGTGCTGGACACCACCCTTTCGGCGTCGCGGGTGCGCGACGCGTACGGGGACCTGCTCTCCGACGGAGGCTGGGAAGAGGAGAACCTGGACGGTCCCGGCGGCTTCACGCGGGGCCCTCGGGGCTTCCTGATGTCCCTCGGGCGTACCCTGGGCCGCTCGCGGCGGGGTGCGCCGGTCGACCTTCCCGGCCTCTCGACGGTCTTCCGCGACGCCCGGCGTCGGACCCTGATCGTCAGCGCCGAAGAACGCAGGAAAGCACCCACGGACGTGCGACTACGCCTGATCACCGGCCGAAGCCCGCTCCATCGTCGCCTCCGCAACGATCCCGCGGCGCTCTTCGTCCTGCACCTCCTGACCCCGCCCCCGCACGCCCGAATTTCCGACGAGCGCGTACACGCGGGCCACCTGGCCCCGCCGTTCGACGCCCGGACGACCGGCGGCAGCTACGGCGGCCACGGCTGGGAGCACGACGGCGCCTACTCCTTCGCGGCCCTGGAGTCAGATCTCGACCTCCCATCTATCACGGCCCACTACACAGACCAGCTGGAGTCCACCGGCTGGTCCAGGACGGGCGAGGGCCAGGACGGCCCGCAGGCGTGGAGCATCTGGGCGTTCCAGGACGACGATGGCAGCCCGTGGGAGGCGGCGCTCACCGTCCTGCACCTGCCAAGAACACCAAACAGATACCTCCTCAACCTCCGCGCGGACCGGACCCCCGCCCCGTAGCGGGCAGAAAGAAGCGGCCAACCACCAGAAAAGCTGATGGCTGACCGCTGATAGCTGAAAGCTAAGGCCGCCTTTAGGCGGTCGTAAGCTGGTGCCCCTGCTCCTTGTAGCGGGCGGCCATGTCCTGGAGGGAGATCGGGTCGTAGTCCCTGGCGTGGCCGGCCTGGCCGAAGGCCTCCATGCGGGCCCTGACGACCTTCTGCATGGCCGCGCGGGCAGGCTTGAGGTAGTAGCGCGGGTCGAACTCCGACGGGTCCTCGGCGAAGGCCTTGCGGATGGCGCCGGTCGCGGCGAGGCGCAGGTCGGTGTCGACGTTGATCTTGCGGACGCCGTGCTTGATGCCTTCCTGGATCTCGCGCACCGGCACGCCGAACGTCGGCCGGATCTCCCCGCCGTATTGGTTGATGGTGTCCACGAGCTCCTTGGGCACGCTGGAGGAGCCGTGCATGACGAGGTGCGTGGTCGGCAGCCGCTCGTTGATCTCCTCGATGATGTTCATCGCGAGCACGTCCCGGTCGGGCTCGCTGGTGAACTTGTACGCCCCGTGGCTCGTCCCGATGGCGACCGCCAGGGCGTCAACCCCCGTCCGCTCCACGAACTCGACGGCCTGGTCCGGGTCCGTCAAATGGACCTCGCCTGAGCCGACGCCGTCCTCGATGCCCCCTAAGGTGCCGAGCTCGCCTTCGACGGTCACCCCGACCTCGTGGGCCATCTCGACGACCTCGCGGGTGACGCGAACGTTGTACTCGAAGTCGGCCGGCGTCTTGCCGTCGTCCATTAGGGACCCGTCCATCATCACGCTCGTGAAGCCTAAGTCTATGGCGCTCTTGCAGGTCTCGGGCGAGTTGCCGTGGTCCTGGTGCAGGGCCACCGAGATCTCCGGGTACACCTCCGCCGCAGCCTCCATGAGGTGGTAGAGGAAGCGGTCGTTGGCGTACTTCCTGGCCCCGCGGGACGCCTGGATGATGACCGGGGACTCCGTCTCGCGGGCGGCCTCCATGATCGCCTGTACCTGCTCCAGGTTGTTGACGTTGAAAGCGCCGACGCCGTAGTTGCCCTTCGCGGCCTCGTCGAGAAGCTGTCGCATCGTTACCAGTGCCATCCGGGTCCCTCTCCTCTCGCCTGCTGACAGACTCTTGCTGCGGAAACGCCCAGTATACCGGCTCGTCAGTCGGGCGGGCAAAGAGAATGCCCGCCCCCGGAGGGACGCCCGAAGTGGGTCTCTCTGTGGTGGCCCTACGCCGGGTCGACGGAGACCCGGTCGGCCTCCACGACGTAGCGGACGTACCAGTTCGGGCCCATCGTCCAGTAGTCGCCGTAGTCCTCGATGCACGTCTGGAGCGAGATCATGTCCCGGCCGGGCTGCGGCGCGGTTACATAGGTCTCGGTCGGCAGTACCTCCTTGAAGCCGCTCACCTCGTAGGTGTAGACGGTGCCGTTGGCGTCGTAGAGGTAGACCTTGTCCCCGAGCTGAAGGTTCGGCAGGTTGTAGAACTGGTGGTCGCTCTGCGTCCCAGGCCAACCGAGCCTGTGCGCCGCGATGTACGTGTTGGCGTCGTTCTGCCACGGGAACCCGGTGGAGGGGATCTTTATGGCCCCAGCGTCCATCGCCGCCACGGATTTGTCGTTGGCGATGTAGTTGTCGTCGAGGCCGAGCGCCGGGATGTCCATCCACAGGTCGTTGGTGGCCGGCTGCGGTATCGGCGGCGGCCCCGAAGCCTTCTCAGGCTCCTTCTGCGCCTTCTCGGCCCCGTCCCCGGAGGACTCGGCCTGCGCCTGCTCCTCTTCGGCAGCCTTCGCTTCCTCTGCGGCCTTCGCTTCCTCTGCGGTCTTCGTCTCCGCCGCGGCCTCGGGGGCGCTATCCACCGACGGCGGATCGACCCTCTGGACGGCCGCGGTCTCGTCGGCCACCGCAGACAGATTGCTGAAAGGCCTCAGAGATGAGAACATGATCGCCCCGACCACCACCACGGCCAACGACACCAGCAGCACGAAACCGGCCCGCTGACGCCGCCTCCTGAATATTCGCCGGTCCGATCTCTTGCCCATGTATCCTCTCCGTCCACAGCAGTCGCCGGAAACACCCCTTGGGACTTCTATCCGTGCGGCATTTTATCAGCCACCTTCGCAAAGTGGTAGACGGAAACTCAACATTTCTTAATGCTTGTACGCTTTGCTACACAAGTTGGCCACGGGGGCTAGGGCCGGTTTGCCCGCCGTTTCGGGGTGGTCGGGGCGGGTCGATCGGTTAGTATAAGGGCCTTGTCCGCGGTCGTAGGCGGGCGTTCGGCGGGACTTTAGGGACCTCGATCATCCCGATCACAAAGAGGGGCTTGCGGTTGAACACGGAGGCTAAGAGGACGGCCAGGGGCGGCGCGGAAACTTCGACGCTGGTCGGGCGCGGGCTCAGGAAGAGCTACGGCGCGTTCGAGGCGGTCAGGGGCATGGACTTCGAGGTCTTCCCCGGCGAGTGCTTCGGGTTTCTCGGGCCAAACGGGGCGGGCAAGACCTCGACGATGAAGATGATCTACGCCGCCGCCGAACCGACGGGCGGCGAGCTCTTGGTCGTGGGCCTCGACGTCACCCAGCACGAGCGTGAGGTCAAGCGGCGCATCGGGGTGGTCCCGCAGGAGAACAACCTCGACGAGGGCCTCAAGGTAAGGGAGAACCTGCTCGTGTACGGCCGCTACTTCGACCTGCCGCGCAAGGTCGTGCTGCAGCGGGCGGACGAGCTGCTCGACTTCGTGCAGCTCACGGAGAAGGCCGAGGAGAAGGTCGAGGCGCTCTCGGGGGGGATGAAGCGGCGGCTCTTGATCGCGCGGGCCCTCGTCAACGACCCCGACCTCGTCGTTCTCGACGAGCCAACCACCGGGCTCGACCCCCAGGCCCGCCACCTCGTCTGGGACAAGCTGCGCGAGCTGGCCAGGGCCGGCAAGACGCTGATCCTGACCACGCACTACATGGAGGAGGCCGCCAGGCTCTGCGACCGGCTCGTCATCATGGAGGGCGGGGACATCATCGCCGGAGGGTCTCCCGCGCAACTCGTCCGGGAGTACGTAAGCCCGAAGGTGCTCGAGTTCCGCTCCGACGCGGCGTCGCTCAAGGAGCTTCGCCCCGTCCTCGAAGAGGCCGCCGACAGCGTCGAGGAGGGCGGGAGCGTCGAGTCTTTGGTGGCGTTCACCCACGACGCCCACGCCGTCGCCGAGCGCGTCCACCGGTCCGGCATAAAGGTCGAGAACACCGTGCACCGGGAGTCGGGGCTGGAGGACGTGTTCATGCGGCTCACGGGTAGGAGGTTGGCAGACTGATGCCGGGCGGGATCAAGATCCCTTCGCCGCGAGGGGCGTTCAGGGTGTGGCAGCGCAACGTGACCATCTTCAAGAAGTACTGGAAGAGCATCATGTTCCCGAACTTCGTCGAGCCGCTCCTCTACCTCGGCGCTTTGGGGCTCGGGCTCGGGGCGTTCATCCAGGGGGGCGGGATCGACGGCCAGGAGTACGTGGCGTTCATAGCGCCGGGGCTGCTGGCGAGCAACGCCATGTTCGCCGCCTCCTTCGAGAGCACCTTCGACACCTTCGTCAAGCTCAGGTTCGACAAGGTCTACGACGCGATCATCACGACCCCCGTCAACGCCGAGGACGTGGTGGCCGGCGAGTACCTGTGGGCCGGCACCAGGAGCGCGCTCTACGGGACGGCGTTCCTGCTCGTGCTCGTGGCGCTCGGGCTCATAAGCTCCCCGTGGGCCGTGCTCATCCCGCCGGCGCTGCTGTTCATCGGCATCATGTTCAGCGTAATGGGGACGTTGTTCACGAGCCTGATCCACCAGATCGACTACTTCTCGTACTACTTCACGCTCGTCGTCACGCCGCTCTTTCTGGTCTCGGGGATCTTCTTCCCGGTAGACGACTTTCCGGCCCCTGTGCCGCAGGTCGCGTGGTTCACGCCGCTCTACCACGCGGTCAACGTGTGCAGGGCGCTCGCCACAGGACCGACGCCGGCGGTGCTTGTGGACGTAGCCTGGATCGTCGTCTTCACCGGCGTGCTGGCGCTGGTGCCCATCCAGATCATGCGCCGGCGCCTGATCGGCTAAGCCCCCCGGTCTGGTAGGATGCGCCTATGAAGGCCGAGCAGTTCACCGTGCGCCTCGCCTCCGCGGGGGACGACCCGGCGATAGCCGCGCTCGTCGTGGACGGTTTCCTCGACAAGTTCAGGCCCATCTTCGGCTCGCGCGTCGACCGGGCGCTCAGGATCATGGAGAAGTGGGTAACCCTGGAGCACGCCTCCGGCGGGGTAACGTCCCTGGTAACGGAGGGGTACTCCTCCTCGGAGATAGCCGGCAGCGTCGGCGTCCGCACGGCCCCCTCCCGCGAGGACGTCCTCGCCCGCGGCCTCTGGCGCGCGCTCAACCGGAACCTCGGTTTCCCCCGAACGCTCTGGGCCACTACCCTGCTCTCCTACCCGCGCTACTCGTACAGGGCCTCCGAAGCCTACGTCGAGCGGCTCGTGGTCTCCCCCGCCTTCCGGCGCCAGGGCATCGCCAGGCTCCTGCTGACGGCCGCCGAAGACCTCGCCCGCGAGACCGGCAAAGAGTCCGTGGGCCTCCACGTCAGCAGCAACAACCTCACGGCCCTCCGCCTCTACGAAGCGGAAGGCTACAAAGAGACCGGACGCCAGAGGTCTTTCCTGACGGGCTACTTCCTCGACATCCGGGAGTGGCTGTACCTAAGGAAAGAGTTGTAGTAACAGCGGTCAGCCGTCAGCGGTCAGCTTGCAGCTTTTCCCGTGGTGCTCGCTACGTGGTGAGAATAATCGTCCCCAGGCCCACCCCGACCCCCGATTCGCCTTGCCCCGGTAAGCAACGGGCGGACCTCCCTTACGCGTGCCACCGGCACGCCGGTAGAGGCAAAGCTGACGGCTGATAGCTGACGGCGCGGACACCGGAAGTTCCCTTCCGGAGTCCGCCTCAGGCGTTCGGGGGGCCGTTCGGGCTTTCGGGGGGAGCACCGTCTTCCGGGGCTTCGGGGCGTTGGCTTCGCCGGGGTCGGCGGCGGGGCTCCGGCCAGTCGAAGAGGTCGGCGGGGAGTTCGGGGATCGGGTCTTCGGCGGAGGTCGCGTGACGCTTCCTGCCGCGGAGGCCCTCCTCGGAGGGTTCCGGGGCGGGAGGCTGGCCGTCCCGGGCTTCGGCCGGATAGCTGCCGTCCCTTTTGCGGTGGATCCTCGGCGGGCCGTCGGGCTCCGGGGAGACGTCCTCGACGGGGTACTCCGCGGTCAGGTCGGCAGTATCGTCCGCGTCGCCGCGCGGGGCGCCGTGCGGGTCGACGGGACGCAGGTCGTCCCCGTCCTCCGGGAACGGGAGCGCCCGGTCGTCTTCCAAGAACCCTCCCCCTTCTTCGTCCGCGACGGGGGGCCGGGCGGACTGGTCCAGGTAGCGGGCGTCGCCGGTCAGGAAGGCCAGGATCTGGGCCGCGAACTCGGCGGGCCGTTCGATCATCGGGGCGTGGCCGCAACCGTCCATCAGGCAGATCTCCGCCCGCTGCACGCTCCCGGCCCAGGCGCTCACCGAGTGGGGGTCCACGATCTGGTCTTCCTCGCCAGAGACGAGGAGCATCGGCATCTTTATGACCTTGGCCTGGCGGACGAGCCGCCCCCTGGCGATCTCGCGCCGCGAGATGCTCAAGGTGCCGGCCGCCGCCGCGGGCGTGGACTTTCCGGCGTCTTCCACGAGATCGTCCGTGAGGTCGTCGGGGTCGGCGACGAAGGGCCGCATCCACATCCGGCGAACGGGCCGGAAGGCGCGCCCCGAAGCGTAGAAGAGCGGCCCCACCACCGGCAAGGTCGCGAGCCAGAGCGGCGTCGGGAGGTCGATCTGGTCCTCGTCGGCGGGCGCCGAGACGAGCACGACCCGCCCCACGAGGTCGGGGTGGTCGGCCGCGAGCTTGACGACCATGTTCCCGCCGAGGTCGTGGCCTACGACGCTGGCCCGCGTCAGCCCGAAGTGCGCACAGAAGGCGTACAAAAGCCTGCTGCCGTTGCGCACCCCGTAGCCCGATAGCGGCTTGTCCGACTCGCCGAAGCCCGTGAGGTCTAGGCTATAGACCGTAAAGCGCTGCGCGAGCCGCCGGGCGAGCGGCTCCCAGATGCGCGAAGAGGAGAGCCAGCCGTGCACCAGCACCACCGGCGGCCCGCCGCCGATCACGTCGTAGCGCACCCACGCGCCGTCCAGCTCCAGGAACTCGGTGTCGCGGGCGCTGTCCACTTCGTAGGACGCGCGGCCCAGCGCCAGCGACGCCGCCACGACGATCACGATCAACAGAAACAGAACTATGAGAATGGTACTCATGCGGGCAATGATAACCCAAACGCCCGCCGTTCGGCAGGCGCGCCGGGACGGGAGGTCGGAACTTGGGGTTCTCCCTCGGAGAGCCCTAGCGGCTACGCATCGCCCGCCGGATGAGGACCGAGGCCACTACCGTGGAGCCCAAAGAAAACGCGGCTTGCAAGAGGCCCTCCTTAACGTCGTCGCCCACGCCCCGGACCTCCGGCTGGTCCAGGAAGTCCTCGGCCAGCCGGCTCGCCAGCACGAACGCGATGCCCGTCGCGAGTACGGTAACAAGACGTTTCCGGGTGTCGTCGCTCACGGTGCCTCCCCAATCCTCGCTCCACACCCGGCCGTCCGGGCGCGAAAAGGGTTCTACCCGTTCCGGGCGTTCTCTACCCGGCGTCGGGCAAGTCGACGCGTCCGCCGCGGCCGTAGAGGCAGGTGAGCTGGGAGCGCAGCACGCCGCGAACCCCGAGGCCTGCGTGGCAGTCGATGCAGAAGATGACCTCCTCCGGACGCCCCGGGTGAAGGTCGTGCTCCATCATAAAATCGAGAAGCTCCGTGTAGCGGTCCCCGACCTGGTCCACGAACTCCGAAAACGAGATGCTGCCGGAGATCAAACGCTCGCACGCCTCGCAGGTGTCGAGCTTGCCGAGGCGCCGGTTGGTATGCCTGACTATAAGCCCGGGGATGATGTCCCCGGCCCCCGCTTCTTCCTTGATCACGCTTTCCCTCTCTAGCCCCCGCAGGGACGGTTTCCCCGTTGGACTGCCCCGTGCCACCCCTGGCACCGTTGCCGCCTCTCGGCGGCGGTCCGTGCAGTCTACGTTCGGCCGCCCGTTTTGTAAAGCACCCCGATCCCGCCCACGGTTTATACTCCCCGTGCCACCCGCAAGCGACGCCGAACGGAGCTAGGAAGATCCCCTACACGCCCCGAACCTCCCGCCCGCCGAACGGCCAGGAGAAGGCCTGAGGGCGGCGCGCTCGGCGGCCGTGGACCGGGGCGCGCGCCTGGTGGTCGTGGGCGCCGGTTTCGCGGGCGCCTCCCTCCTACGGCACCTGCCGCCGCCCCTGAGGAAGCCGGGCGAGACCCTGCTCATCGACCGCCGCGATGACTGGTCGTTCTTCCCGCTCGCCCACGAGGTCGCCGTCGGCCGCGTCCACCCCGACAGCGTCCGCTCTCCCATCACCCCCCTCTGCCGGAACGCCTGCGCCTTCCTGCGGGCCGAGGTGACGGGCGTGGATTTTGGGGAGAGGGTCCTACACACCTCCGAGGGCGACGTCGGCTACGAGTACCTGGTCCTGAACCCGGGGAGCGTCGCGGCCCGCCCACCCGCCGCTCTGGGCGAACACCTGCAGACCTTCTGGAGCGTCGAGGACGCCCTCGCCGTGCGCGGGTCGCTGGGCCGCGCCTGGAACCTGGCGACGAGCCCCAGCCCGACGCCCCCGGGCCTGCTCACCGTGGCCATCGTCGGCGGCGGCGCGACCGGGGTGGAGCTCGCCGGCGAGGTCGCCTCCCTCTTCGACTACCTCAAGAGGCGTTCGCACAGGCGTCCCTCAGAAGAGCCGCGGGTCGTGCTGTTCGAGGCGACGGACCGCCTCATGGGCTGGCTCGACCCGACGTTCGACAAGGTCGCCCGCCAGACCCTCGCCAACCTCGGCGTCGAGCTGCGCCTTAACACCCCCGTGGACGGGGCCGGCGAGTCCGGCGTCCGGTCCGGGGGCGAGTTCCTGCCGGCGGCCACGCGCGTGTGGGCCGCGGGGGTGGAGGCCTCGCCGCTGGTCAGGGGCCTGCCCGGGGAGCACGACCCCTCCGGGCGGGTCGCCACAGACGAGCACCTGACGCTCCCGGATCATCCCGAGGTCTACGTGCTCGGGGATGCCGGCCTGTACACCGACCCCAAGCTCGGCCCCCTGCCTCCCACCGCCTCCGTCGCCGTGCAGCAGGGCCCGTGGGCCGCCCGGGACCTCAAGCGGCGGATGCGGGGCGCCGGCAGCCGCCGGGGCCGGCCGCCCTTCCGCTTCTTCGACCGCGGCTACGTCGTGAGCCTCGGCCCCGAGAGCGCCGTGGCCGACGCCGTCGGCCTCAAGCTGCGCGGTCCCGCCGCCCAGGCCCTCTACCGCAGCGTCTTTCTCTACTACATGAAGAGCCGCCGCGACAGGCTCATGACCGGGGCCGACTGGGCCATGGAACGCGCCCTCGGCCGGCTCGGGTTCCAGAGCGAGAAGCGAAGATCCGACGGCGGAAGCTGAGCCGGGGGGCTTGAGCCTTCGGCCCTCTTCGGGCGCCCGACGCGGCTAGGATTCCACCTCCGCGGAAGCGAGGTGGCGCTCGACGATCCGGGGCACGTCTTCGCGCGCCACGCGGGTGTACCAGACGTCGTCGGGAAACACGAAGACCACGGGTCCCTCCTCGTGGCGCCTGGTGCAGGCGTTCCGCAGCACCACCGACGACGAGATACCACGACGCTCCACCTCGACCCTGAACGCATCGAGGATCTCCCCCCCGCCCTTCTCGCCGCAGCGACCCTCCCCCGGGGTGGCGCAGACGAAGATCTGGCGAAAACCGGTCATGGGGAGATTCTAAGCCGGGCCGAAGAGAAGTCCAGGGTAGCCCTCGGCGGCTAAAAAGTCGTCGCGGTGAGACCCGTCTCGGCCTTCTCCTGGATGCGTCGGGCCGAGCCCGTCTCCTTCGCCTTCTCGGAGACCGCTTCGGCCACGGCGGGGGCGACGCGTTCGTCGAAGACGGAGGGGATTATGTAATCCTCCGAGAGGTCCTCCTCGGGGATGACATCGGCCATGGCGTTGGCGGCGGCGAGCTTCATGCCCTCGTCGATCTCGTGGGCGCGGACGTCGAGGGCGCCGCGGAAGATCCCGGGGAAGCAGAGGACGTTGTTGATCTGGTTCGGGTAGTCGCTGCGGCCGGTGGCGATGATCCTGGCGTGCCCCATCGCGACCTCCGGGCGAATCTCCGGATCGGGGTTGGCCATGGCGAAGATTATGGGGTCCTCGTTCATGGTCTTGACGTCCTCGACGCTCAGCACGTCGGGGGCGGAGAGCCCGAGGAAGAGGTCCGCGCCCCGGACGGCCTCGGCGAGGTCGCCGGTGCGGCCCTCGGGGTTGGTGTTCTCGGCGAACCAGCGCTTGGCGGGGTTCAGGTCCTCGCGGCCCTCATGGACGATGCCCTTCGAGTCGCAGCCGACGACGTTCGTGGCGCCCGCGGCCATGATGATCTTGGCGCACGCCACGCCTGAGGCGCCGACGCCGTTGACCACCACGCGCAGGTCCTCGAACGTCTTGCCGGTGATCTTGAGGGAGTTGATGAGCGCCGCCAGCACCACGACCGCCGTGCCGTGCTGGTCGTCGTGGAAGACGGGGATGTCGAGCTCCTTTTTGAGCCGCTCCTCGATCTCGAAGCATCTAGGGGCCGAGATGTCCTCGAGGTTGATCCCGCCGAAGCCCGGCGCCAGGTTCTTGACGGCCTGGATTATCTCCTCGGTGTCTTTGGTGTCCAGGCAGATCGGGAAGGCGTCGACGTTCGCGAACTGCTTGAAGAGGGCGGCCTTGCCCTCCATCACGGGCATCGCCGCCCTGGGCCCTATGTCCCCGAGACCTAGCACCGCGGTCCCGTCGGAGACCACGGCCACGGTGTTGCGCTTGATGGTCAGGTTGAAGGCGCGTTCGGGGTCTTCGTGGATCGCGCGGCAGACGCGGGCCACGCCGGGCGTGTAGACCATCGAGAGGTCGTCGCGCGTGCGGATCTGGAGCTTCGAGCGGACCTCTATCTTGCCCCCGATGTGCATCAGGAACGTCCTGTCCGAGACGTTGACTACCTGGACCTCGGGCAGAGCCTCGACGGCCTCGACGACCCTCTGGCCGTGCTCGGAGTCGCGGGCGTTGACGGTTATGTCGCGGACGGTCCTGTCCTGGCGCATCCTGACGATGTCCACGGCCCCGACCATCCCGTCGGTCTCGCCGATGACCGTAAGGATCTTGCCCAGAGACCCCGCCCGATGCGGGAAGTCGACCCGCAGCGTGAAGCTGTAGCTCGCGCTAGGTATGGATTCCATAAGGTTTTCCTCTCCCTTGTGAGCCCGCCCCACGCGGGGCTCCCTGCGCGGGATTGTATTGCACGACCGGCCGACCGCGCCAGGGGGACGACCCGGCGCCCGACGCGTGTCGGCCGTAGCCCGAGCACGAAGGCCTTTTTCTGGCGGGAAACGCCACCGGCCGCAGATGCTCCGGAAGGCGTCCGTACTGCCAATCGTGTTCCTCGGCGGCAGGGTCCGTGTCGATGGCGGCGGCGAAGTTGGCGGCGTGGCCGGCAAGGTAGGCGGTCGCCGCGCCCGATCCGCGTCGCGGGCGGCGCGGGCCTCGCCCGTCGAGATCTCACCGCGCACCCAGGCACGCCCCGCTTCGACGGCGTCCCGCGACCGGGCACCACGGACTCCACCCGCGGGCGCGTTCTAGATCGGCAAATAGTCGGGGGAGTCGGGGAGGTCCGTGCCGGGGAGGGCGTCGTGGCGGGCCATGAACCACCGGCCCCGCTCCGTTCGGGCGCCGGCCTCCTCAGCCGCCTGGGCGAGGCCGGCCCGAAGCTCGTGCAGGAGCGGGGGCCGCTCGCCGTAGGAGACCATCTCCAGCTCCGCGGCGACGGCCGCGTCCAGGAATGCGCCCCACAGGCGGGCCTTCTCCCATTCGTCGGGTGGGGAGGCGGCGTAGGCACGCTTTATGTCTTCGGGTAGGGAGACGGGGGCGAGGGTCTCGGCCCGGTCCTCGTCGCGGGAAGGCACCTCCTGCGCGTAGCGCCGGGCTGCGAAGAGGAGGAGGCGCGATGAGACGGTGCGCTTGTTCCAGGAGGCTGCGACCGCCCCCCAATCTATAAAAGATCCCCCATAGAGCCTGTCCAGGTCCATACGGGGGCAATTGTAATGCACCAGGCTACCGGCCAGCGGTTGGCCGGTAGCCTCGGCAGAGAGGTTACGTCGGGCTGGCCTCTTCTGTCTCCTCGCCGGGTCCGTCCTCGTCCATGGCGCCGAGCATCTCGGCCACGAGCACGGGGTCGGGCTCCTGTTCCAGGTATCCGTCGCCCGCGAGCCTCGTCGAGACCTCCTCTTCGGGCCTGTTGCGCAGGGTAGGATCGTCGCGCAGGGCTTTCTGGAGGGCCTCCAGCACCGCGTCTGGGTCGGGGCCCATCTGGATGTTGCCGCTCGTCACGTGGCTCCTTTCGGTTGGTTTTTGATCGGTCAGCCGCCGTAGGAGACGGTCAGGCCGGCCGTGTCGGCCTCGGGGAAGTCCAGGGGAATGTCGCCCTCGGTGGCCCTGGCCATGTAGGAGGACCAGATGTCCATGGGCAGCCGCTCGCCGTTGGGCTCTTCGAGGCCGTGGACGCCGACCATGGAGCGCCGTCCCTCGGGGTAGCCTACCCAGACGGAGGTGCACAGGCGCGGGGTGTAGCCGACGTACCAGGCGTCCACGAAGTCGTCGGTGGTGCCGGTCTTGCCGGCGGAGGGGCTTCCGATCTCCGCGTCGAGGTCGTGGTACATGCTCGCCGTGCCGTCCTCCACCACGCCGCGCAGGACGCGCGTCGCGATCGCGGCCTGGTTGCTGGTCAGCACGCGCCGCCCGACGGTCCGCTGCTCGAAGGCCTTCTCGGTCCGGCCGTAGTCCGCCTTCTCGACGCCCTCGATGGAGTACGGCTCGCGGTGCATGCCGCTGCCGGCGAAGGTGGAGTAGGCGGAGGCCATGTCCAGCGGGCTGACGCCAACCCCGAGCCCGCCGATGGCCGTGGAAGGATATGCCTCGACGGGGGTGCTGATGCCGAGCTCGCGGGCCGTGCGCGCCACCGCGTCAAGGCCGACGTCCGCGGCGAGCTGGACAAAGACCGTGTTGTCCGACTCGGCCATCGCCTCCGAGATCGAGATGGGTCCCCGCTCCACCGAGTCGTAGTTCTCTATGGCGTAGTACTCGTCCTGAAAGATGAAGTCGAGATCCCGGGAGACGTAGGTGGTCTCCGGGGAAATGCCCTTCTTCAAGGCGGCGGCGAGCACGAACGGTTTGAAGGAGCTGCCCGGCTGGCGGCGGGCGTGCAGCGCCAGGTTGAAGTCCCCCTCCTTGCCGGCAAGCGCCCTGATGGCGCCGCTCTGCGGCTCCACGGTGACCACCGCAGCGGAGGGGTCTCCTTCTCCCGCTAGGACCTCCCCGGACTCCTCCACGGCGGCCTTCTGCAGCTCGGGATCGAGGGTCGTGTGGACGCGGAGCCCGCCCAGGCTCACGGCCTCGGGTCCGACCTTCTCTTCGAGTTCCTGGCGCACCCTCTCGAGGAAGGGCGCAAAGTCGGGGTCCTCCGGGGGCGGGTCGGGGGCGAACTCGAGCTCCGATGCGACGGCCTCCGCGTACTCGGGGGCCGAGATCATGCCCTGCTCGCGCATGAGGCCCAGCACCCGGTCGCGGCGGGCGGTGGCCTCCTCGACGAGCGGCGCGCCCTCCCAGGTGGTGTAGGTGGAAGGCGCGTGAAGGAACCCGGCGAGGGCGGCGGCCTCCGAGAGGGTGGTCTCTTTAGCACCTTTGCCGAAGTAGCGTTGGGCGGCCCTCTCCGCGCCGTAGGCGCCGTCGCCGTAGTACACGGTGTTCAGGTAGGCGGTCAGGATCTCCTCCTTGGTGTGGCGGCGCTCGTAGGAGAAGGCGAGGGAGGACTGCACGAAGCGCCGCCGGAAGGAGACGTCGAGCCGCTCGTCCTCGTCAACGAACAGGTTCTTCATGAGCTGCTCGCTTATGGTCGAGCCCCCCTCCTGCACCTCCCAGGCCCTGAGGTCCGTCCACGCCGCCCGCCCCAGCCCCTCGAAGTCCACCCCGATGTGCTCGTAGAAGCGTCGGTCCTCCACCGCGACGACGGCGGAGGGCAGGTACTCCCCCATGCCCTCGAGGTCGACGGTCTGCCGGCTCTCCTCGGCCAGGAAGGTGCCGATCTTCTCCCCGTTGGCGTCGTAAACGTAAGAGTCCTGCGCGAGCCGCGGGTGCGTCCGGGAGAGGTCCTCGCCGTAGCGCTCGACGACGGAAAGGTAGAGCGCGGCCACCCCGACGGCCGCGCAGAGGCCGATGACGAGGGCGATGTTGAGCAACATCCGCAGCCCGCGCAAGACCAGGCCCGGCTTACGTTTGCCCCTGGCCTTCTTGCCTGTCTCGAAAAAGTGGTTCACCGACCCTCCGGCGCCTAGTCTACCCCAACGCGCGCCGGGCCGGGTCCCGATGGTAGGATGGGCCCATGCCGCAGTTGACGTGCGCCGCGCGGCGCATCGGGGACCAGGAGAGCCGCACCGAGGAGTACGAGCTCCGCTTCACCGTCGGCGAAGGTCCCGGGCGCGCGGTGGAGGTCAAGTACCAGGCAGCGAGGGCCTTCGAGATCAACGCGGCCCTGGACGCCGCCACCGAGACGGCGCGCGGCGCCCTCTCGGACCACGACCCGCTCCTCCCCCAGCCCACCGACGAGGCCCTCGCCAAGTTCTCCTGGCGCACCCTCCAGTCGGCGAAGTACGAGGGCGGCGAGACGCGGACCTCGAGCCTCGAGCTCTGACCGGGCCGGGGTCGATTAGATAGATCACCGCCACGGGCAACAAGCCCCTGCGTGTCTCCTGTGTGGGCGGTCTATCGTCCCGAAGGGGGCTAGCCGGTCTCTGCGGTCCGGATCAGCTCTTCCAGGGTAACCCGGCCCTCGTAGAGCGCGGTCCCGACCACCACCCCAACGACGCCGTCCAGTCTCGAGAGGGCCGCGACGTCCCCGGCGTCCCGCACCCCGCCGCTCGCGATGGTCGGCACGACGCGGGCGAGGGCCGCGGTGTCTTCGAGGGCGGCCCCGGCCCCCACGCCGTCGCGGGCGACGTCCGTGTAGAGAACGGACGCGACGCCGTCTTCGGAGATCTCCTCCGCCATCTCCAGCAGGGGGACGCCGCTGGAGCGCTGCCAGCCGTGCGTGGCGACCACGCCCCCGCGGGCGTCCACGGCGACGACGAGCGCGGGCCCCGCCTCCTCGACCGCCCTCAAGCGGAGGTCCCTGTCCTCCACGGCGGCCGTCCCGACGACCACGCGAGAGGCCCCGGCCTCCCTGAGCCGGACGAGGTCGTCTATCGACCTGATGCCGCCGCCGACCTGGAGCGGAACGTCCACCGCGCGGGCCATCCGGCCCACGAGGTCCGTCTGGACGGGCCTGCCCTCCTTCGCGCCGTCGAGGTCGACGACGTGGATCGCCGCCGCCCCACGCCGCTCCCACTCCCTGGCGCGCGCGATGGGGTCCGCGTCGTACTCTTTGGAGCGGCCGAAATCCCCCTGCACGAGCCGGACGCACCGTCCCCCCCACAGGTCTATGGCCGGTAAGACCGTGAACCCGCTCAAAGCGTCCCCGGCCACGCGAGAAAGTTCTCGTAGAGCCTCAACCCCGCCCGGCTGCTCTTCTCCGGGTGGAACTGCACCGCGACCAAGTTTTCCCTCCCCGCCGCCGCGCAGAAGCGCAGCCCGTACTCCGACACGCCCACGAGGTCATCGGGCTCCGCCGGCTCCGGATAATAGGAGTGGACAAAGTAGAAGTCCTCCCCGTCGAGGCCTTCCAGCACCGGGTGATCCCGGACGAGCCGCAACTCGTTCCAGCCCATGTGCGGCACCTTCAAGCCCCCGGCCTTGAAGCGGCGGACGCCCCCCGGCAGCAGGCCGAGGCCCGCAGCACCCGGCGACTCTTCCGAGTCCTCGAAGATCACCTGCAAGGCGACGCAGACCCCGAGAAACGGCTTGCCGGAGCGGAACGCCTCCCGGCACGCAACGTCCATCCCCCTCTCCTTGAGCTTCTTCATGCAGTCCCCGAAGGCCCCGACCCCGGGCAACACCACCGCGTCGGCATCCCGCACCCGCCCCGGGTCGGAAGTGAGGTCCACGCGGGCGCCCACCTTCTCAAGCGCCCGCGTTACGGAGAGCGTGTTGCCCGCGTCGTAATCGATTACCGCTACGTTCGAGCTTTCAGGCATCAGGCATCAGCTTTCTGGTGGGTTCGCCCGCCGGACGCCGCGTCTGCTCGGCACGGGAGCGTTGCACCACGGGTTTAGTTCCGGAGACCCGTCCGTTTTTCCTACCCCTGATGCCTGCGGCCTGATACCTAATCTACGACCCCCTTCGTCGACGCGCTGCCGCGCGCCCTCTTGGCGACGCCGGCCCGGAGCGCGACGGCGAGCGCTTTTACGCCGGATTCGACCTTGTGGTGGGCGTTCTCGCCGTAGTGGCAGTTGAGGTGGAGGGTGAAATGACCGTACTGGGTAAAGGCGCGCAGGAACTCCCCGAAGAGCTCGGTGTCGAAGGTTCCTATCTTCTCCGGCATGGGCCCGAGGTTGCAGGTGAGATGGCTCCGCGCCCCGAGGTCGACGACCACGGTGGAGAGGGCTTCGATGAGCGGCGCGCTCGCGTCGGCGAAGCGTACTATGTCCGTCCGGTCGCCCAGGGCCTCGTCGAAAGCGCGTCCAAGGACTAGGCCCGTGTCCTCGACGGTGTGGTGGTCGTCCACCCAGGTGTCGCCCTTCGCCTCGACCGTAAGGTCCATGCCGGAGTGGTGGGCGAGCAGGTGCAGGAGGTGGTCCAGAAAGCCTACGCCGGTGGAGACGTCGGCCTTGCCGGTCCCGTCCAATTCCATTTGGACCCGGACGAAGGTCTCCCCCGTCTTGCGCTCCGCGCTGCCCGCTCGTGACATCCCGCTCCTTCTAGTTTCCTGGCGTTCCAGACTTTGTTTGTAGGCCATTCTAGCGGACGGTCGGGACGCTAGCGGAGGCGCACCCCGACGCTCTGGGCGTGGTTCTCGAAGCCTTCGAGGCGGGCCAGGCGTTCGACGTGGGGTCCTATCTCCTCCAACGCATCCCCCGTGTAGTGGATGTAGTTGGTGTGGGCGAGAAAGTCGCGGGTGCCCAAGGCCGAGGCCCAGACCGCGGCGCCGCCAGAGGGAAGCGCGTGGGAGGGGCCTGCGGCGTAGTCGCCGAGGGCCACGGGGCTAAAGTCGCCGATGGCGACCATGCCGACGGCGTCGAGATCCTGAAGGATAGCCTCGTGGTCTTCGGAGATCACGTGCGCGTGTTCCGGGGCGTAGGCGTTGGAGATCTCGACGGCCTGGGCGCTGTTCTGGACCAGGACGAGCGTGATCAGCTCCGAGGGCTCCCCGAAGAGGAGCGGCTCGACGCTGCGTATGAGCTCCTCGCTGGGGGTGAGGAGCACGGCTGAGGCGCCGGAGAGGTGCTCGGCCTGGGCCATCAGGTCGCGGGCCACCCGCTCGGGGAAGGCGCCGGCGTCGGCGATTACCATCACCTCGCTAGGTCCCTGCGGCGCGTCGATGCCGACCACGCCGAAGACCTCGAGCTTAGCCGCCGTCACGAAGTCGTTGCCGGGGCCGACGATCTTGTCCACCCGCCGAACAGTCTCCGTGCCGAAGGCCAAGGCGCCGACGGCCTGCGCCCCGCCCAAAGCGTAGACCTCTTCCAACCCCAAGAGACCCGCGACGGCGAGCACGCTCCCGTCGGCCCGTCCGTCCGGGCCTGGCGGGGTGCAGACCCGGATCTCGCCCACCCCGGCCACCTGGGCGGGCACGGCCGACATGACGAGCGTGCTCGGGTAGGCCCCGTGCCCGCCTGGGACGTAGAGGCCGGCGCGCCGGATCGGGCGCACCCTCTGGCCCACGGTGGCCCCGCCGCGGCTCTGCTCCCACGACCGCCCCATCTCCCGCCGGTGGAACGCCCGCACGTTCTCTATGGCGTAGAGGAAGCTCTCCCGGACCTCGGCCGGAAGGGAGTCGCGGGCCTCTTCGATCTCCTCGACCGGCACCCGCAAGTCCCCGGGCCGCACGCCGTCGAAGCGCTCGGTAAAATCGAGCAGCGCCGCGTCTCCCCCCTCGCGCACGCCCTCGACGATGCCCCTGGCGGTCTCGCGCACCGAGGTCGAGAGAAAACCGTCCGACCGTCGCAGCCCCGCGACGATCTCCCCGGCGGCCCTGCCGCGGGCGTCCAGCTTTCTAACCAACGCGGTCTCCGTCCCTCTGCATGGCCTCGACCAGGGCGGCGACCTCGCTGTGCCGCAGGCGGTAGGAGCCGCGGTTGGCGATGAGGCGCGCGGTGGAGGACGAGATGTCGTCCATAATGGCAAGGTCGTTCTCCCGCAGGGTGGTGCCGGTCGCGGTCAGGTCCACGACGGCGTCGGCGAGGCCGACGAGCGGGGCGAGCTCTATGGATCCGTGGAGCTCGATGATCTCGGCCTGACGACCCCTCCCCTCAAAGTAGCGGCGCGCCGTGTTCGGGAACTTGGTGGCGACCCGCACGACCTCCGCGTGGTCTATGGACCGCCGCACCTCCTCCACCTTCGCCCTCGGGGCCGCGAGGATCATGCGGCAGGCGCCGGTCCCGAGGTCCCTGAGCTCAACGACGTTCGGCCGCTGCTCGTCGAGCACGTCCTTGCCGACGATCCCGACGTCCGCCGCCCCGTGCTCCACAAAGACGGGCACGTCCGAAGGGCGGCTCACAATGAACTCCGCCCCCTCGGCCCGGTAGAGCAACTTCCGCCCGTTCTCCCGCAACACCCCGACGGGCATCCCGGCCGCCCCGAGCGCCCCGAGCGCGTCCTCGAAGATCGCGCCCTTCGGAACCGCGACCCGAAGCCCCCTCACGAGAGCAGCCGCCCGGCGACGGCCTTCGGGGCCAGGATCTCTGGCTCTCCTCCAAGGGCGGGTATGAGCTTGACGCCGTCGGGCGCCGGGTAGCAGACCCAGCCCGCGTCGACCGAGCGGGCGTAGGCCGCGGCCTGCTCCGGCGGCAGGTCCTCCGCGAGGTGCAGGACCGGCACGCCGAGATCCCTCAGCTCATGGGCGGTCCGGGTGGCCCCGACGGAGGCGCCGACGAGGACGGCGAGCGGGGCGGGTTCCCCGGCGGGGAGGACGGAGACCAGGCGTTCGAGGGAGATGGCGAAGCCGGTGGCGGGCAGCGGCTCCCCGAAGCGCCGCAGAAGGTTGTCGTAGCGGCCACCGTTGGCGACCGTGAAGCCGAGGCCCGAGGCGTAGACCTCGTAGACGGCGCCCGTGTAGTAGTCGTGGCGCCCGATCAGGCCGAAGTCCAGCATGACGCCGTCCAGGCAGCCGATGACCCGCAGGTGATCGAGTATCTGCCGCAGGTTCTCCAGCGCCGCCGCGGCCTCCTCGTTCTGCCCGGCGTACCGGGAGGCCCGCTCCAGCACGGACCCGTCGGCGGCAGGCCCGACGAGGCGGGGTATCTCCCGGGTGGTGGCGGCGACCTCGGGAAGAAGGGCGCGGGAGATCTCGTCCACCCTCACGAGGTCCTTGTCCGCGAGCGCCGCGAGCACTCGGGCGGCGACCCCTGGCGCCGCGCCTTTCAGGTAACCCCTGTAGAACGCCGCCTGGCCGAGCACGAGGGCGAAGTCCGCCCCGGGGCGCAAGCCCAGGGCGCGGAGCACGTCCACGAGCAGGGCGATGGCCCCCGCGTCCTCCCCCGGGCTCGCGGAGCCGACGGCCTCGACGCCGGCCTGCCGGAACTCGGCGCTCTGGCCGCGTCCGACGCCGGTGCGGCGGTAGACGGGGAGGCTGTAGGAGAGCTTGTACGGGGGCGGGCTGTTGCGCAGGCGCTGGGCGACGAGGCGGGCGACGGGTGTGGTCACCTCCGGGCGCAGCAGGAGCATCTGGTTGTCAGGGTCGAAGAGCTTGAAGGCCGAGTCGCGGAGCTTCGGCTCCTCGATCACCTCGGAGTACTCAAGCGCCGGCGTCACCACCTCCCTGAAACCGTGCCGGCGGAACCGCTCCAGCACCTTCGCCTGGGCGTCCAGCAGCCGGGTCGATTCGGGCGGCAGGACGTCGCGCGTGCCGGGGGTGGTCGAGAACTTTCTGGGGGTCTTCTCTCTCATCCGGGGGCTATCTTAACCGATACAAGACTCCGTTCACGGTCCACGCGCCGCTACGATGCCCTGCCGCCGACCGACGCGAGAGAAAGAGACTTGGAAGAGCAGAACCCTCAGAAGAAGACCGAGGGCATGACCCGGATCGTGCTCCGAACACTCGCCAGCCCGCTGCCGCTGGCGTTCTTCGCCTTCGGCAAGCCGCTCCTCGGCCTGGTCATCACCCTGGCCTCGAAGACCTGCAGGGAAAGACGGTCCTCCCCATAGGCCGCCGCGGCGCGGCCCGCCGCGCCTTCGAAGGCGACCTCGGCGAGCAGGTAGGACCCATCGAATCAGAAGCGGGCGTGCGAAAGCAGCTGTAGGGCCGCGACGCGAACCCCGCCCCCCGGTAGACTGCAGGGGTTGCAGGTTTAGGGAAGGGGCGATCTTGATAGAGGTCTGGGGCAGGGCAAACTCCGTGAACGTGCAGAAGGTGCTGTGGTGCCTGGGCGAGCTCGAAGTGCCGTTCGAACGGTACGACGCCGGCGGCCTCTACGGCGTGAACAAGGAGCCGGACTTTCTCGCCCGCAACCCCATCGGCCTCGTGCCGCTCCTCTCCGACGACGGCTTCGACCTCTGGGAGTCGAACACCATAGTCCGCTACCTCGCCGCCCGGCACGGGGCGGGCTCCGTATGGCCCGAAGACCCCGGCGCCCGCGCCCTCTCGGACAAATGGATGGACTACCAGCTCGGCACCGTCTTTCCCGCCTTCAGGGACGCCTTGATCGGCCTGGTCCGCACCGCCCCCGAGAACCGCGACCCCGACAAGATAGCCGCCTCCGTCCGGGCGACGGCGGGCACCCTGACCGCCCTCGACACCCACCTCCAGGACCAGGAGTACGTCGCCGGGGACTCCCTGACCGTCGGCGACGTGGCGCTCGGGCCCACGATCTACCGCTGGCTCACCCTCGACATAGATCGCCCCCCGATGCCGAACCTCGAAGCGTGGCACGAACGCCTCCAGGAACGTGCCCCCTACCGCGAGCACGTCATGGTCCCCTACCGAATGGAGAGCCCCGCGTAGCGGCCACTCGCGGGGCAACGCGCCACCCCTCTCAGATCTGTCCAGCACCTGATCGTCCTTCGTTGAGTCGGAAGGTTCGTCCGGATGTTCGGCGTCGGCTGCAGGACCATCCGGGATACCACAAGTTCTTTCTCTAGGCACTCGGGTGGATAATGTGGGCGATGGGTACCGTAAAGCTGCTCTGGTTCTTTACGTGGCGCATGGCGCTCCTGGGTCTGGCATCGAGAGCAGCGCTTGGCGGGGTCTACGGCGCGGCGCTCTTGGCGATCAGTGGCCTGTACGAAGAGTTTTCCACCAACCTTCCCGGGGAGGTGCCCATGGGCCCTGTCCAAGTCGTTCTCGCGGCGTGGCTGCTGGCCGGCTTCGGAGGAGGCTTCGGCGCTCTCATCGGCGCCCCCGTGGGCCTCGCCCTGGGAGCGCTCGGCGGCCTGGTCGTCGTCGCCCTGACGCTGGCCGCGTACCGATCGCCGCCGCCCGACGGACGCGGGTACCGCGAGGCGGCGGGGTTGTCGTGCGCCGTCGCCGCCCTCCTCGCCCTCGCGGCCGACTGGGCGCTCCACGGCTTCCCCGACGCCTCCACGGTCGTCTTCTGGCGCCTGCTTCCCTTCGAGACGATGGAGAGCGAACGGGGCAGCAACGAAGGCTTCTGGCTCGTGGGGGTCATCCCCACGCTGGCGGCCGTGCTCGCCATGTGGTGGGCCGGCAGGAAGGTAGCGGGCTGGTACGCGCGGAGGAACCGGGGCGCTTCAGGGTAACCTTCCGCTAACCACCAATACCGGCAGTACAGGAAACCAACTTCCTGCAACTTTACCCGGCACCACCAGATGTCGTGATCTTCTCCAAAGGCTAATGGACCGTGGCGAGGCCCTGGGGCTCCCTGACAGCCCAAATTATGTGGGATCCTGCATGTCGGCTTCGGAGAACGCCCCTTCCACGCACTCCGGTGAATAGGGTCATCTCGCCGCCTTGCCTTGCGCTTCCGAGAGCGGGTGCTCGGAGGGGGGTGTACGGCCGAGCGCCTCGCGGAGCGGCGTTGTTCCGCGGTTCGCTCCTTTTTTTCTTTTTTTATGGGAGGGATGAACGGTCGGGGCCGGGCGCCCGTAATACGCGGCAACGACAAACAAAGAGCAGGGGAGAAGCGGATGAAGATGAAGATCACGATCGTGCTAATGGCGGCCCTGACGGCCGCGATGCTGGCGGCGACCGCCGCCAGCACCTCCTCCCACGAAGGCGGCGCCGAGCCCGGGCGGGCCGTCTCCTACATAAACCCCGACACCGGAGAAGCCACCGAGAACCGCTCCGTCGACGAGGACTCCGACTGCTCCTCGCCCGACCGCTACGGCAACCAGCGGCGCAGCTTCCCCGGCTCGACGGCCAGGAACGTCCACAACGACGCCTGCTTCTTCGAGGGCCACCGGGCGGACGGCGACCGCAGCACCATTGACGCCCCCGCCTCCTTCGTCACCTCCGGCAGGGGCTGCATAAACGCCTGCCCCGACCCCGACGGCGTCGGCCCCAAGTTCGCCTTGCTCACCGACCGCAACGGCGACGGGCGCACCGACCGCTGCTTCCAGAGCATATGAGCTAGTTTCGTAACTTTTTTGGCGAACTACTTCGGAGAACCCCCTCTCGGCGAACGTCGGGTAAAGGTCTAGGAAGTCCATCCGCCGTTTACGCCCATCGTGTCCGATTGGGCTAGACAAAATCACTCATTTAGGCGAGGCGCCTTAGGGAGCGTTGCGCCTACAGTTTCCCTTGGCTCGGCACGCGAGCGATCATTAGCACCGAGGGGGCAGGTGGGAAGTAATGCTTTACCAGAACTTCGACTCCGGGTTGGACGTGGCGAGGACGCGCCGCGAGGTCGAGCACAACCGCGCGTCTGCCCACCCAGCCCTGTCCCTGGGCTTAAAGAGATTGTCTTCCGCGGGATCTTGGCCGCCTGCGGTGCGGGGGTTGTCATGATGTCGCCCAGGTAAGGGTCTTTCTCGTGGTTACGCGCGTTGAGGAGGTTATCGTCCGGCGAGCCTTTGATCCAAGCCCGCCCGAGCCCGAACTACCGCCGGGCCGGCGGTCCGAGGGCGTCCGCGTCGGATTGTTGGGCGGTTTCCGGGTTGCGGTGGGGTCGCGCGTCGTCGCCGATCGTTCGTGGCGGCTACGCAAGGCTGCGGCCTTGGTCAAGCTGCTCGCCCTCGAACCGGCCCACCGGCTGCACAAGGAGCAGGCGATGGACCGCCTCTGGCCGCGCCTGGGCCCCAGGGCCGCAGCCAACAACCTGCACCGCACCCTCTACTCCGCCCGCCAGACACTCGAACCCCGCGTCCCGGCCGCCGACTCCCGCTGCCTGCGCCTCAGGGCGGGGCAGCTCGAGTTGTGCCCCGGGGGATCCCTGTGGGTGGACGTTGAGGTCTTCGAGGAGACCGCCGCCAAGGCGCGGCGCCTCCGCGACCCTGCCGCCTACCGGGCGGCGGTGGACCTGTACGCGGGGGAGCTCCTGCCGGCGGACCGCTACGAGGCGTGGGCGGAGGACCGGCGAGAGATGCTGCGCGAGCAGCATCTCTCGTTGCTCCTGGAGATGGCCGGGTTGCACGAAGACCAGGACGCGGCGATCGAGGCGTTGTCGAGGGTGGTGGCCGAGCAGCCGACCCACGAGGGGGCGCACGCCGGGCTAATGCGCCTCTACGCCCGCAGCGGGAGGCGAGACGAGGCCCTGAGACAGTACGAGCGGCTCCGGGAGGCCCTTCTGCGGGGGTTAGCGAGGGGCCCCGACGCCTCCGTCCGGCGCCTGCGGGAAGAGATCCTGGCGGACCGGTACCCGCCGATCCTCCCACCAGCGGGACGCCGGCGACGGGATGCCGGGGGCGCCCGCAGGGACAACCTGCCCGTCCCGAGGACCAGCTTCGTCGGTAGAGACCGCGAGCTGGCGGAGCTGAAGCGGGCCCTGGCGATGACCCGGCTGCTAACGCTCACGGGCGCCGGCGGCTGCGGCAAGACCCGGCTGGCTCTGGAGTTGGCCGGAGACGTCGCGGGCGCGTACCAGGACGGGGTGTGGCTGGTGGAGTTGGCGGAGTTCTCGGACCCGGCGCTCGTGCCGCGGAGGGTGGCCGAGACGCTCGACGTTCGCGAGCAGCCGGGCCGCCCGCTCGCCGCCACGCTCGCCGACGCCTTGCGGACACGGGACCTACTGCTGGTAATGGACAACTGCGAGCACCTGATAGACGCCTGCGCCCACCTGGCGGACACCCTGCTAGGGGGCTGCACCCGCCTGCGCATCCTGGCCACGAGCCGGGAGGCCCTGAACGTGACGGGCGAGGTCAACTGGCGTGTGCGCCCTCTCCCCATACCAGGCCCGGGGCCTTCGCCCACCGTCGAAGAGATCTCGACGTGCGAGTCGGTGCGGCTCTTTCTGGATCGCGCCCGTTCCCGGCTGCCCGATTTCGCGCTGACCCCGCGCAACGCGCGCGCGGTGGCGAGGATCTGCCGGGAACTGGACGGCATACCCCTCGCGATAGAGCTCTCCTCCGCGCGGATGGGGGCGCTGGCGGTGGAGCAGGTCGCGGAGAGGCTCGAAGACTCACTCAAGCTCCTGACCGGCGGCGGCCGGACGGCCGAACCGCGCCAGCGGACGCTCAGGGCCACCCTCGACTGGAGCCACGACCTGCTCTCCGGGCCCGAGCGGGCGCTGTTTCGGCGCCTGTCGGTGTTCGCCGGGGGCTTCACGCTCGAGGCGGCGGAGGCGGTCGGGACCGGTGAGGGTATCAAGAAAGGCGAGGTGCTGGACCTTCTCTGCAGGCTGGTGGACAAGTCGCTGGTGTTGGCCGAGGGCGGCGCGGGGGCGCCGCAGCCGGCGTGTGCGCGCTACACGATGCTGGAGCCGGTTCGCCAGTACGGCGAGGAACGGCTTGCGGCGAGCCCCGAGGCCGAGGCCGTCCGGCGCCGGCACGCTTCCTGGTTTTTCGAGCTGGCCCAGGAGGTCGAGCCGTGGCTGAGGGGGGCGCGCCAAGCGGTGTGGCTGGAGCGGCTCGAGAGCGAGTACGGCAACCTGCGCGTGGCCCTGGGGTGGGCGCTGGAGAGAGGGGAGGCGGACCTGGGGCTGTGGTTCGGCGGGGCGCTCGGGGAGTTCTGGTACATGGGCGGGAACCTTGGCGAGGGCCGCCGGTGGCTGGAGGCGGCCCTCTTCAGCGGCGGCGATGCGCCGCCGACGCCCGCGCGCACGAAAGCGCTTCTGCGGGCCGGGTGGATAGCGTGGGAGCAGGGCGATTACGGGGTTTCGGCGGCCCTCAGCAAAGAGGGCCTGGCGTTGGCGCGGGAGTCCGGAGACGAGGCTGGCGCCGTCGCCGCGCTCTCGAGTCTCGGCTGGGCCGCGTTGCTCGGGGAGGAGCTGGAGAAGGCTTCGGCGCTCGCCGAAGAAGCCCTGGCGCTCGGACGAGCCCTGGAAGACGCCGGGGGCGTCGCCCGGGCGCTCCTGGTCCTCGGCCTCGCGGCGGTGGTCCGGGGAGATCACGCACAAGCCGGGCCGCTTTACGAGGAGAGCCTGACGCTCTCGCGCGAAGCGAAAGACGAGCTGGCGACGGTCCTCGCGCTGGCGATGGGGACGCTCGCCTCCCTCGGCCGGGGTGACGTCCGGCTGGCCGAAGCGCTCTGCGAAGAGGGGCTCGCGCTCTCGCCGCAGCCGAGGGTGATGAACGTTACCGCCTTCCAGTTGTAGACGTCGGGCGCGCTGGCCTGCTCGCGGGGAGAGCCGGCTCGGGCGGCCCGGCTGTGGGGCGCGGCCGGGTCGCTGCGCGAGACCATAGGCGCCCGCCTCTCGCCCGTCGAGATCCGCGCCTTCCGGCCTTACGTCGACGCCGCCCGCGCGGCCCTCGACGCCGCGGCTTGGGACGAGGCCTGGGCGGAGGGGGAGGCGATGACGGCGGAAGAGGCAGCGGCGTACGCCCTGGCCCGAGAAGAACGGCGGTGGTCCCGCCCACGACGGGCCCCGGCCCCGAAGCGGCCGTCCGGCGGGGGCAACCGGGAGGCAAGCTCACCCGCCGGGAGCGGGAGGTCGCGCTCCTGGTCGCCCGGGGCCTCACCAACCGCCAGATCGCCTCCGAACTCACCATCTCCGAGCGCACCGTGACCACGCACGTGGACCGCATCCTGCGCAAGCTCGGGGTCACGTCCCGGTCCCGGATCGCCGCCTGGGCGGTCTGGCAGCTACTTTCGGAAGAAAGCCCCGCTTGAGAAACCCCTGATCCTGCCCAGGTTCCCGCGACGGTCTGTGCGTAGGGGTTGGGCGCGCGGTCGGGCCATCCCTGTTCTCGGTCCCCGTTCCACGAGGCCAGTGTTGTCCTGCGTTCCGGAGGCCGAGGCCAGAAATACGTACTTCTACGTATGCTCGCCGCCGCCCCAGGTAAGAAGCGGTTATGTGGGGGCGGTTAAGGTGCGGTTGGTATCAAGGGTCGGCGTTGGTGGGGCCGGGAGGCACTCCCCCTTCACCCCCAGCGTCGCGGAATCCGGACGGTTGTGAGATCAATCCCGGAGAAAGGAAGGAACGATGGTGAAGGCGATCTTCTCGACCTCATGGCGGATAGGACGGGCCGCAGCCCTTGTCCTGGGCCTGGCCGTTATGCTCGCCCTGGTGGCGGGGGTGGCCTCGACGGCGTTCGCGGGCAACGGAGACGCGTGGAAGTTGGGCCGGGCCAACGTCGCGACGGCGATAACCAAGCTGGCGGGCGCCGCGGGCGTAGACGGCCCGATGCTACGGCTTACCAACAACAACGCCGGCACCAACGACACGGCGCTGGACCTGCAGGTGCAATCGGGAGAGGCCCCCATGACCGTCAACTCCGGCGCCAAGGTGGACAACCTGAACGCCGACAAGCTCGACGGCCTCGACTACACGTTCTTCGCGAGGGACAGCTTCTACAAGACGGAGGGCGTGGTAAACGAGGGGCTCCTCCTTGGCGACGGCACCCACAAAGCCATCGCGTTCTGTGAGCCGGGAGACCGTCTGCTCTCCGGTGGACCGGCCAACATCAACAGGGGCACCACCCTGCTGGAGAGCTTCCCGTCGGCGGGGACGGTGGGCTCCGGCACCCAGTTCTCCTGGACCGTGAGGGTAGACAAGCACGGGGCGGCGGACAACTTCAACGTCGTGGTGCTCTGCATCGATCAGTTCAACCCGTAACCGGCACCCAGGGAGGAGCCCCGTTATTCGAAGGGCCGGGGCCGTTCGTAGACCGGGGCTCCCCGAACGGCCCCGGCCCTTCGAGATACGCCCTCGTCGCCGCCGGAGCACCGCCCGCCGTTGCGGGCAGCTGGAGGACCGGGGTTCACCATCCGCGATCCTCGCGAAACGGCCACCGTGAGGGCCGATGTGCTCTCAGGTTCACAAGCGCCGCGGCCATCCACCGAACACGACGAGAAGGAGGAACGGCATGACCACGCAAGATCAGGCGCCCGACATGGGCGCCATCAAGGAACGCATGCGCAAGATCTGGACCTCGGGCGAGTACTCGAAGATCGGCAACTCCATCGTCATCGTCGGCGAGAGGCTTTGCGAGGCGGCCGATCTCCGCTCCGGCGAGAAGGTCCTCGACGTGGCGACCGGCTCCGGCAACGCCGCCATCTCCGCCGCGAGGCGCTTCTGCGAGGTGACGGGGATGGACCTTGCCCCCGAGTCGATCGAACAGGCCCGCAGGCGGGCCGGGGCCGAAGGCATGGAGATAGCCTTCGAGGTCGGCGACGCGGAGGACCTCTCCTACCCCGACGCCTCCTTCGACGTGGTGCTCTCCACGTTCGGGGTGATGTTCTGTCCGAGGCAAGAGAAGGCGGCGGCCGAGCTGCTCAGGGTCTGCCGTCCCGGGGGGAAGATCGGGCTCGCCAACTGGACCCCGGACGGCTTTATCGGCAACATGCTCCGCACCGTGGGCAAGCACGTCCCTCCACCACCCGGGATAAAGCCTCCCTCCCTGTGGGGCACCGAAGAGCGGCTTCGCGAGCTCTTCGGCGCGGGCGTCTCCTCCCTCGCTACGACGC
>DASYWA010000080.1:0-24126 GCA_035936475.1 Rubrobacter sp.
CCATCCACCACCACCGGCACGCCGTCCACCTCGTGGACCTCGAACCGCCCCGGCAACGCCCCGACGACCGCCCGGATCACGGCCCCTCTTGCCTCGGGGTCGAGCCCCTCCTCCAGCAGCTCATCGGCGCCCCGCACCCCGAGCGCGGCATCCCGAAAAACGAAGGGCGGTAATTCCGGGAACGGGCGTTCTTCCTCCCCGGGCGCGGATTCTACGAGGCGGGCCCCAACCTCGGAGCACCGCCTTCGGGCGATGTCGCGCACCAGCGGGTCGTCCGTCCCTAGGATCAAGACGGACCCGGGCGAGACGCTGGCGAGCTTCTCGTGGGAGATCTCCTCGATGGTGTTCCCCAGGTACTCGGCGTGGTCGAGGCTGACGTTCGTGAGCACCACACTTTCGGGGCGGGCTGCCGTGGTCGCGTCGTGACGGGCGCCGAGGCCCGCCTCCATGACCGCCCACGAGAGCCCCTCGTCCGCGAAGAGCTTCAGCGCGCCGGCCGTGAGCAGCTCGAACTGGGAGGCCGCCACACCGTGACGGTCCGCGACCTCCATCGCCTCGTCCATCGCGGCGGCAAAGCGCTCTTCGGAGACGAACTGTCCCCCCAACATGACGCGCTCGGTGTACGAGAGGACGTGCGGGGAGAGGTAGGCCCCGGCCGGCTGGCCGGCCGCCGAGAGCGCGGCGGCGAGGGCGACCGAGGTCGTGCCCTTGCCATTCGTGCCGACGACCTGAACGACGCGCAACTTCTCCTGCGGGTCCCCGAGCAGCGAGAGCAGTCGCAAGATGCGCTCGAGGCCCATGGTGACGAACAGGCGGCGGTCGAGCTCGGCGCAGACGGCGGCAAAGGAGGAGATACGGGCCAACCTGAGGCTAGAGGTAGCCTTCCAGGCGGGCGTTCAGGGTCTCGAGCATCCGGCCGTTCGTCTCGAGCTTCTCTCGCTCGGCGGAGACCACGTCGGCCGGGGCCCGCTCGACGAACTTCCCGTTCTGGAGCTTGCCCTCAGCGCGCCTCACCTCGCCCTCGACGCGCGAGATCTCCTTGCGCAGGCGTTCGATCTCCCCCCGCCGCATCTCCTCGCTGAGCGAGAGCTCCACGACGACGTCCCCCGCCGGCAACGTAGCCGTGGCGTCTCCGTCCATCGACGCGACAAGCTTCACGCCGGAGAGGTTCGAAAAGACCGCCGGGTCCACCTCCCCGACGACCCTTCCTGCGAGCTCCCCCTCGACCTTCGACTCCGCCCGGAAAGACCGCACCGCCGAGACCGCGCGCCTGGTACGGCCGAGGAGCGCGTCGGCCTCCGCGTCCTCCTGGGCGGGATCGTACGCCGGGAACTCCCCGCGGGCGAGCGGCCCCTCCTCGCCCATGATCCCGGCCATCTCCTCCGTGGCGAACGGCATGACCGGATGAAGGAGCTTGAGCGTGCCGAGGAAGACCTCCCGCAGGACGCGCGGGGTCGTGGTCGAAGGCGCGGCCTTGGCTATCTCGATGTACCAGTCGGCGAACTGGTTCCAGGCGAAGCCGTAGACCAGGCGCATCGCCTCGGAGAACTCGCACTCCTCCAGCAGCCGATCGTACTCCCGCGCCGCGCGGTTGAACTCGGAGAGGATCCAACGGTCCGAAGCGGACAATGCTCCGTCTCCCTCGGCCTCGGGGTAGCTCAGGATGAAGCGGGTGGCGTTCCAGAGCTTGGTGACGAAGGCGCGGCCCATGGCGGCGCGTTCGTAGGAGTAGGCGAAGTCCTGGGTGGAGGACTGGTAGAGGAGGCCGAATCGGACGGCGTCCGTGCCGTACTCTTCGAAGAGGTCGAGGGGGTTTATGGTGTTGCCCTTTGACTTGCTCATCTTCGTGCCGTCCTCGGCGAGGACGATGGAGTGGACGTTGACCTTCTCGAACGGGACCTCGCCGCGGAAGCGGAGGCCCATCATGATCATGCGCGCCACCCACAGGTACATGATCTCGCGCGCCGTCGAGAGCAAACTCGTCGGGTAGAAGTACGCGAGGTCCTCGTTCTCCTCGGGCCACCCGAGCGTCGCGAAGGGCCACAGCCCGCTCGAGAACCACGTGTCCAGGATGTCCGGGTCCTGCTCGTACCCCTCGCCCGGGGATTCCTTGGAGGCGACCGTCTCCCCGTCGGGTCCGTACCAGACCGGGATGCGGTGTCCCCACCAGAGCTGGCGGGAGACGTTCCAGTCGTGGATGTTCTCCAGCCAGCGCACCGTCTCCCGGCGCCAGGAGTCTGGGTAGACCGTGATCTCACCCTTCTCCAGCGCCTCTATCGCCGGACGGGCCAGCCCTTCCATCGCCACCCACCACTGCTCCGAGAGCCAGGGCTCGATGACGGTGCCGCACCTGTCGCAGTGCCCGACCCTATGCCGGTACTCCCTGACTTCTCCGAGCAGGCCGGCTTCACCCAGGCGTTCGGCCACGGCCTTCCGGGCCTCCATCCGGTCCATACCGGCGAAGCCGGCCCCGTTCTCGTTGATGGAGCCGTCAGGGTTCAGGACGTTGACGGGTTCGAGGCCGAGCCTCCCGCCGATCTCGAAGTCGTTCGGGTCGTGGGCAGGGGTTACCTTGAGAACGCCGGTCCCGAAGTCCGGGTCCACGTGATCGTCGGCGTAGATCTGTATGTCCCGTTCCACTAACGGCACCGTGACCCGCCGCCCGACGAGGCCTTTGTACCGTTCATCGTCGGGGTTGACGACGAGCGCCACGTCGCCGAGCATCGTCTCCGGGCGGGTGGAGAAGACCTGGACAAAATCGTTGCCGTCGGGGCCGGGGCCTTTGTCGTCCGAGAACGGGTAGCGCAGGCCGTAGAGTTTGCCGTCCGTGTCCCCGTAGTTGACCTCGAGGTCGGAGATTGCGGAGCGGTCGCGCGGGCACCAGTTGACGATGCGGGTGCCGCGGTAGATGGAGCCGTCGTTGTACAGTTCGATAAAGGCCGTCAGGACGGAGTCTATGTACTCCTCGTCCATCGTGTACCGGAGGCGGCGCCAGTCCACGGAGGCGCCGAGGCGCCTCAGCTGGCCCAGCATGGTGCCCCGCGCTTCTTCGGCGAACTCGCGGCACCGCTCGATAAATTCTTCTCGTCCGACCTCCCACTTCGTCCTGCCCTCCTCGCGCAGAAGCTTCCGCTCGACGACGTTCTGGAGTGCTATAGAGGCGTGGTCGACGCCGGGAAGCCAGAGGGCCTCGTAGCCCTTCATGCGGGCTCGGCGGGCGAGGGTATCCTGGATCGCGCCGTTCAGCGCGTGCCCCATGTGAAGAGCCCCCGTCACGTTCGGCGGGGGCAGCACTATGCAGTAGGCGGGCTTCTCGGAGTTCGGGTCGGCCACAAAGGCGCCCGTCCTGTCCCACTCCTCGTAGAGGCGCGCCTCTACGGCGCGATGGTCGTAGGTTTTTGGTATCCCGGTCTCGCTCAAGGAACCTTTACGCGGTCTCTTCTTCGTCGTAGGAGTACTTCTGGGTGCCGGTCACGAGCGAGGGCTGGACGCCCTCGTTCACGGTGTCGGCGTCGACCACGCAGCCCTTTACGTCCGAGCGGCTCGGCAGATCGTACATCGTCGGCAGGAGCGCCGACTCCAGGATGCTCCTGAGGCCGCGGGCGCCCGTGCCCCGCTCCAGGGCGAGCTCCGCGACGGCGGCCAAAGCCTCGTCCGTGAACGAGAGGTCCACCTTGTCGTAGCGGAAGAACTGGCGGAACTGGCGCACCAGCGCGTTCTTCGGCTCCGTAAGTATTCGGACCAGGTCCTCCTGCTCCAACAGGCGCAGGGTGGAGATCACCGGCAGGCGGCCGACGAACTCAGGGATCAGGCCGTACTTCAGGAGGTCTTCGGGCTGGACGTGCTGCAAGAGGGCGTCGTCCTCCTGCTTGAGCCGCTGGTCCACCTCGCTGCCGAAGCCGATGCTCTTCTTGCCGATGCGCTGGCGGACGATCTCCTCGAGCCCCCCGAACGCCCCCCCGCAGATGAACAGGACGTTCTTAGTGTCGATCTGCAAAAAGTCCTGGTGCGGGTGCTTGCGACCGCCCTGCGGCGGCACGCTCGCGACCGTGCCCTCCAGGATCTTGAGGAGGGCCTGCTGCACGCCCTCGCCCGAGACGTCGCGGGTGATGGACGGGTTGTCCGACTTGCGGGCGACCTTGTCTATCTCGTCGATGTAGATGATCCCGGTCTCCGCCTTCTTCACGTCGAAGTCGGCGGCCTGGATGAGCTTGAGCAGGATGTTCTCGACGTCCTCGCCGACGTAGCCGGCCTCCGTGAGGGCCGTGGCGTCCGCGATGGCGAACGGGACGTTGAGGATCTTGGCGAGCGTTTGGGCGAGCAGCGTCTTGCCCGAGCCGGTGGGGCCGAGCATGAGGATGTTGCTTTTCTGGAGCTCGGTGCCGTCGGTTGCCTCCGCACCCATCTGGATGCGCTTGTAGTGGTTGTAGACGGCGACGGCGAGGACCTTCTTGGCGTCCTCCTGGCCTATCACGTACTCGTTGAGGATGCGGTTTATCTCCCGCGGCTTGGGGAGGTCGTCGTCCTTCAGGAGCTCTGGCCCCGAGAACTCCTCGTCAATGATCTCGTTACAGAGCTCGATGCACTCGTCGCAGATATACACGCCGGGGCCGGCGATGAGCTTCCTGACCTGGCGCTGGCTCTTCCCGCAGAAAGAGCACTGCAGCTGATCCGACGGGTCCCTCATACCGTTACGGCCTCCCCTGGAACTCTCTGTCGCCTAGACCTCAAGAACCCTAGTGGTTCCTGATGATGGTGTCGATGACGCCGTACTCTATGCCCTCCTCGGGGCCCATTATGTAGTCCCTGTCGGTGTCGCGCTCGATCCTGTCGTAGTCCTGCCCGGTGTTCTCGGCCAGGATCTCGTTCAGGCGCCGCTTGGTGTGGACGAGCTCCTTGGCGTGGATCTCCACGTCGGAGGCCTGCCCGGCGAGCCCGCCGACGCTGGGCTGGTGCAAGAGTATCCGCGTGTTCGGCAGCGCGCTCCTCTTGCCCTTGGCGCCCGCCGCGAGCAGGAACGCCCCCATCGAGGCGGCCATGCCCAGAGCGGTCGTGACGATATCGGGCTTGACGAAGCGCATGGTGTCGTAGATCGCAAGCCCCGCCGTGACGGAGCCACCCGGAGAGTTTATGTACAGGTTGATGTCCTGCTCGGGGTCCTCGCTCTCGAGGTGCAAGAGCTGTGCCATGATGGCGTTGGCAACCTGGTCGTCCACGGGGGTGCCGAGGAAGATGATGCGGTCCTTGAGCAACCTGGAATAGATGTCCATGGCCCGCTCGCCGCGCGGGCTCTGCTCTATGACGTAGGGGATAACGCCCTGGGGATCGTAGTAGCTCACTCTTTCTCCTTCTGATCGTCGTCTACGGCTCCGGCCTCCACGGTCGACTCGACCAAGGCCTCGCCGCCCTCCGGCTCCTCTTCAGCCCCAGGCGTCTCCTCGCCGGCCTCGATGCTGGGCTCCTCCTCGGTGGTCTCTTCCTCTTCCGGCATCTCCACCGGCGTCGCGTTCTCTGCCAGGAACTCCAGGGCCCTCTGGCGGGAGATCTCCTCCTGGAGGAGCGCGTAGGTGCCGTTGGCCTTCATGGTCTCGGCGATCTCCTCGGGGGCGCGCTGGGACTCCTCGGCGAGGTGACCTATCTCGTGCATCACGGCTTCCTCGTCGGCGGTTATGTTCTCGGCCGCCACTACGGCGTCGAGCACGAGCTCCTTCTTGACGGTGTCCTCCGCCTCGGGCCTTATGCGCTCCTCGAAGTCGTGGTGGTTCGAGCCGGCGAGCTGGTAGTACTGCTGGGGGTCCATCCCCTGCGCCCTGATGCTCCGCTCGAAGCTCTCGACCATCTCGTGCGCCTTCTCTTGTGCCATGACGCTGGGCACCTCGACCTCGGCGTTTCCGGCCACCACGTCGAGGACGCGGGCCCTGAACTCGCCGGAGATCCTCTGCTCGGCCGCACCCTCGAGCTGCTCGCGCACGGCGGCGCGCAGCTCGTCGAGCGTCTCGAACTCGCTCGCCTCCTTGACGAACTCGTCGTCGAGCTCGGGGAGGTCGCGCTCCTTGATCTCCTTCAAATGAACGTCGAAGAGGACGGATTGGCCGCGCAAGGACTCTTCGGCGTAGTCGGCCGGGAACGTAACGCCGAACCGCTTGCGCTCGCCGGCCTGCATCCCCACCACGTTGTTCTCGAACTCCTCGAGAAGCTCGCCGCGGCCGATCTCGAGCATGTAGTCCTCGGCCTGCCCACCCTCGAGCGGCTGCCCGGTCGCCATGTGCGAGCCGGTAAAGTCGATGATGGCGAAGTCACCTACAGCGGCGGGCCTGTCCTCGACCGCAGCGAGCGTCGCGAACTGGCCGCGCATCTCCTCGAGCTGGGCCTCGACCTCCTCGTCGGAGATCTCGACCTCGCGCTTCGGGACCTCGACACCCTTGTAGTCGCCGAGCTTCGCCTGGGGGCGTACCTCGACCGTGGCGGAGAACTTGAAGCCGCTCTCCTCGCTCAATGGGTCGTCGAAGTCTATCTCCGGGCGGTCTATCGGGCGGAGGTCGGCCTCGACCACCGCTTCGGAGTACCAGCTCGGCAGGGACTCCTGGAGGGCCTCCATCATGATGTAGTCGCGCCCTAGGCGGTTCTCGATCACCCGCCGCGGCGCCTTGCCTGGCCTGAAGCCGGGGACCCGCACCTGGCGGCCGAGCTCCCTGACCTTCGCCTCCACGCCCTTGCGGACGGCGTCGGGGGGCACCTCGACGTCCAGCCGGACCTTGTTCTCCTCGAGCTTCGTAACGTTAGCCGTCATACCCTCCGATTCCTCTCAACCGTCCAAGGCCCGCCGCGCCTCCGCCGCCCGGGAGCGGCGATGTGCGAGAGGCGGGACTTGAACCCGCACGCCCGAAGGCACTAGATCCTAAATCTAGCGTGTCTACCGTTCCACCACTCTCGCCCGCCGTCGAACCTGGAAGAAGTATAACAGCCACCCATCTCCTGCCGGCCCGTTACGCTACGGGCGCAAGCTCCTCCCTGCGGTCGTCGTGCACGCTCCGGCTTCGCCTCCGCTCGTCAGCCCGCTACGCCCTTCGGGCTCCGCTTTCAGCACGTTCCGGCCTCCGGCCTCCACTCTCAGCACGCTTCGGGCCTGATGGCCCTCGCTTTCAGCCAGAGCCATTGGTGTGCGACCCTGCCTCGCCCGAGAAGGCCGTAACTTCGACGCCGCGCCTGACGTGCAGCGCGGCGCTGCCCACCGATAAAGCTGAGAGCCCGCGCAGCGGGCGTGCTGAGAACGGAGCCCGAAGGGCGTAGCGGGCCGCCGCAGACGGCGAGCTAGTAGCGGAACTCTTCCAGCATCTCCTCGTTCGCCTCGTCGTCCGGCACGAGGACCTGGTCCCCGTTCTCCAGCGTCTGGGGGTCGCCCCGGAGTTGCTGGGCGGTCATCTGGGCGTTCGGGCCGCGCCTGACGAGGACGCGCCCGAGGGAGACGCCCTGGCTCAGGCCGATGTCGGTCTGGACGTTGCGGTTCGCGACCCTGACGATGGTGGGCAGTTGCTTTACGGTGTTCCAATCGAAGGCCTTGCTGCGCAGGGCGGCCACGAGCTGCTGCTGGCGCCTTATGCGGTCCAGGTCGCCGCCGGACGTTCCGCGGTAGCGGGCGTAGAAGAGGGCCTGCGGACCGTCGAGGGTCTGGAGGCCGTCCTCGATCCCGTACTTCGGCGGGACCTCGTCCTCGACGTCAACCTCCACGCCGCCCATCGTGTCTATGATGTCCTTGAAGCCCTCGGAGTCGACGAGCGCGTAGTGGTCAACGTCCACGCCCGAGTAGTCCTCGAACGCCGCTACCGTCTGGTCGATGCCGCCGAAGTTGTAGGCCGCGTTGATCCTGTTCTCCTCGCCCGGCGCGACCTCCACCAGCAGATCGCGCGGCACGGAGAGAAGCCTCACGTCCCCCGTCTCTGGGTCCACCCTGACCAGCATGATCGTGTCCGTCCGGCTCCCCTCCTCCTCGCTCTCCGGCCGCTCGTCGACGCCGAGCACCAGCACGTTGAAGGGGCCGTCCTCCACCTTCGCGCCCCCGCCGAACATCCTCTGCACCCAACCCGTCGGGGAGGTCTCCAACCGCTCGGGCACCCGCGTCTGGGCGCCCTCGGGCTCGTAGGCGAGCGCAGCCCCCCCCACGACGAGCGTCACCAGAACGACCGGCAAGGACCACACCCACCACCGGCGGCGCGCAGCACGAGGCTCCTTGGTGTAATGCTGGAAGTCCCTCATCCCCCGCAAGTCTAATGCGGCGCTTGTACCAAAGCAAACACCGACATACCGGCAACCGCCCCCGAAGACGACCGGCTCTTCGGCAGTGAGGGCCAAGGACGCCCCGCCGAGGTAGCGGGAAACAAACCCCGCGATGGCGACCCGAGGAGCTCGGACCCGCAAGCTTCAGGCCCAAGCTCTATTTTGCCTTACGTCGACGGACGGCCGAAGACCTGTGTATGGCTTATTTATACCGGAACCTCGAAGAGTCTTCGGCGCGGTCGGCTGCCGTGGGTGTTTCCTGCCGCCGCGGGCTTACCCTGCCGGTCGCCGAGAGGACGGCGACCGGGGTCTTCGCTAGCTCTTGTCCCTGCCCCTCTCCTGGGCGGTACCGACGGCCTGTCCGGTTATGAACCTCGCGAGGATCCCCGCTACGGTCGTAAACATGGCGGGCATGATCTGGAAGTGGGCCCGTTCTACGTCGTAGAAGACGTCTAACAGGGTAACCACGACAAGCCCGACGGTAGCGCCGCCCAGGACCCAGACTAAGGCCTTTACCGTCGTCAGCCATATCTGATCGAGCGGCTCCAGAGAGATCTTTGCATTCTTGACGAATGGTGGCCCGCCAAAAAAGAGAGGAGATCGTTCTCCAAACTGGTTGATGCGCGCCGGAACGAAGGGAGGTTGGTGCGAAGCCGTCGGCGGGCTGGACGAAGCGTTCGGCAGGCCCTGATGGGGCACTCAACGGCCGGACACGGCCCCGGCTACCTCTGCTCTGGCACCCTCGGCGCGTCGACCGGGAGCATGCCGCGCCTCTCTCTCAGATAGTCTGGCTTCAGCTCCTTTGGCCTCGCGGGGTTCCCGACGGCCGTGTCGAGCCGGAGCCGTGCTACGGCCTCCCCGGAGGTGCCGGCCTCCGCCAGGCGGTCCCCGTCCGCAGAGACCGCCATCGAGCCGCCGGCGAACGTGAAGGCCTCGCCGTGGCCGACCTGGTTGACGTAGAGGTGCGGCAGACCGTTCTCCAGGGCTCGTGCCGTGGCGAAGACGTCGTGGTCGCGGCCGAAGGGGTCCATGTTCGCGGAGATCGTGACGAGCAGGTCGGCGCCGGCCAGCGCGAGAGAGCGGGCCACCTCCGGGAACTCGACGTCGAAGCAGATCATCAGCCCCGCTTTGAGGCCACCGAGCTCGAGAACCAGCAACTCGTTCCCGGCGACAAAGACGCCCCTCTCGTCGCCGAAGAGGTGCGTCTTGCGGTAGGAGCCCGCGATCTCGCCGCGCTCGTCCACGCAGATGGCGGAATTGGAGATCCCTTCGATGAGCCGTTCCGGGGCGCCGAGGATCACGGCGGTCGAGTGCTCGCGGGCGGCGCCCGCCAGGCTCTCCACCTCAGGGCCGTCGAGGTCCAACGCCAGCTCTTCGGGCTCTCTCGTCGTGTAGCCGCCGAGGAACAGTTCCGGGAATATGATGAGGTCCGCGTCGGCGTTCTCCTCGACGAGCCGCGTGATGGTACCGAGGTTCTTCGCCGTGTCGCGCACCGCGGGCGTCAACTGCGCGAGTGCTATGTCTAGCGCTCCTGGCATCGGACTCCTCCCGAACGATGGCCGGCAGTACCGCCACCCAACCGGCACCGGGCCGACGGACGATAGGCAGGATGGGTCACCATGCGCCGCCCCTCGTCGTGCCCCCGTTGGGCTGCACGACCTGGCCGACGAGGGCCGCGGAGCCCCTACGGGCAAGGAAGGCCACGGTCGAGGCGATGTCTTCGGGACGCCCGATGCGTCCCACCGGGATACCGGCGGCGTAGTGCGACTTTATCTCCTCCCGAGAGACCCCGGCGTCGAGCGCGTCCACCTCAAGCTGCGGCGTGTCTACGATGCCAGGCGAGATCGTGTTCGTGACGATGTTCTCCGGCGCGAGCTCCCTTCCGAGCGTCTTGCCGAAGGAGATCAGTCCAGCCTTCGACGCGGCGTAGGCGGTAGCGTTCGGCCAACCGATGACACCCCACTCGGAGCTTACGATAACGATGCGCCCTCCCCCGAGCCGGCGCATGCCGGGCAGCAGCGAACGCACGAGGTAAAAGGTCCCCGAGAGGTTCGTCTCCACCTGCTTCCACCAGTCCGCATCGTCTTGCTCCAGAAAGGGACCCATGGCCATGTATGTGGCGTTCGCGACGAGCAGGCCTATGGAACCGGCGTTGTTCTCTACTTCGGCGACCATCTTCTCGACAGCCGCTGGGTCCGAGACGTCGGCTACGGCCGGCACGCCGCCGCAGGCCCTCGCGACCTCGTCCAGGCGTTCTGACGGCTCACGGTCGTTGGCGGCCACGGTCGCACCGTCGGCGGCGAGCCGGAGCGCCGTCGCCCGGCCGATGCCCTGGGCGGCGCCCGTTACGAGGGCGACGGTCCCCTCAAGGGGGTGTGCCTCGCTCACCATCCGCCCTCCGTCCGGTCCGCGGCGAGGACCGGTGCCGCGCCGAGCTGTTGCATAAGCTCCAGCATCTGCTCCGCATACCAGAACTCCGAGATCTTGCCGTCGGCGATGCGGACGACGTCTATGCCGCCCATGGTCACCGACCGTCCCGTTGGCGCGACACCCATGAGCTCGCCCCCGTGTGTCCCGCGCATAAGGAAGCGACCCATTACCTTGTCTCCCTCCGAGATCAGGTCCTCCACGGTCTCCTGCATGTCCGGGAAACCGGTGCGCCACATGACGGCCAGCCCGGCGAGCCCCCCACGCCCGGACGGTTGGCCTACCGGAGCTTGATGATCCACGAAGTCTTCCGCGACCAGTTCGGGTATGGCCTCCAGGTTGCCCCTGCTCCATAGCTCTTCGTAGAAGCGCCGCATCAACACCTTGTTCTGTACCTCTTCGCTCATGGAAACTCCCTCAGGATGTTTCGCGATATCAGATCACCGCGCCCGCGTTCGGGGAGAGCACCTGGCCGCAGAAGTAGTCCCCCTCCTCGGCGAGAAAGAGCACGGTTTCGGCGATCTCCTCCGGAAGCACGAGCCGCCGCAGCGGGAGCGTCTCGAGGTAGGCCGGCTCTCGCCACGGCGAGTCCGGCGCCAGGAGCGGGGTGTCCGTCGGCCCGGGTGCGACGGAGTTGACCAGCACCCCCCTGTCCGCGACCTCGGCGGCGAGGCTCTTGGTAAAGCCGATTATGGCGCCCTTGGCCGCCGCGTAGTGGGCGTCGTCCTCCCCGCCCGCTAGCGCCAGCTCCGAGGAGATCGTGATTATTCGGCCGCTGCCCCTCCCGATCATGCTCCCCAGTACGGCGGCGCAGGCGTTGCGGGTGCCGCCGAGGTGGACCGTGAGCATCCGTCGCCACGCCTCGATCCCTATCTCCGAGACGGGCACCATCTCGTAGTAGCCCGCGACGGTAACGAGCAACGAGACCGGCCCGAGCTCTCGCTCGGCGCGTTCTGCTGCCGCGCGCACGGCCGCCGCGTCGGTGACGTCGGCGGCAAGCGAGAGATCCGTCTCCGACTCACGCAGGTCGAGCCCGGCGACCCTCCATCCCGCGTCCGCGAGTCGGGACGCTACCGCGGCGCCGATGCCGCTCGCGGCCCCCGTCACGAGCGCGACGGCGCCCCCGGCGCTCCCGCGGGCGGTCATCTTGAAGCCTCGTCCGTTTTATCGCCGGCGGTCGAGGCCGGCGCGGCGTCCCTCTCGCCGGCCGTATCGTGCACGCGCGAGATCCGCTCGCGTAGCGGGAGGTAGGTGAGGACGCCCAAGACGCCGACGACGGCGATCATCACGGCGACCCCCCAGTTCTGGTACCACGGCAGGTCGCCGGCGCGCGGCCAGGAGATGTTCAGCAGCTCGAAGACCAGCCACACCGTGGCGGCGAGCGTGACGATCGGGCCGAGGCCCCCGAGGGTGAAGGGTCCCTGCTCCCAGCGTCCGCGCAGGCGCGAGATCAGCGCGCCCAGCACGGGCAGCAAGAAGACCAGGTAGAAACCGCCCGTGGTGAAGCTCAGGAGCGTGAAGTAGATGCGCTCGGAGTTCGTGGCGAGCAACAGGAGCGCGGCCACGCATCCCGCGACGATGACCGTGTTCCTGGGGATGCGTTCCTCGGAGGAGAGCTTTTTGAGCCACCCCGAGGCGGGCAGGACGCCGTCGCGGGCGAACGCCCACATCACGCGAGAGCACGACGCTTGCAGGGCGAGGAGGCTCGCGAGGAAGCCTATCAGGAAGAGGGCGAACAGCGGCGATGTTAGCGCGGAGCCGAGCTGGGTCGTCATGGTCTCGGCCACGGGGTCCACCACGTCGCCCGCCAGCACGGCCGGGATGTCGGGGATGGCGAGGATCAGGGCCAAAGCCGAGTAGATGACCACCAGCGAGACGAACACGAGCGAGAAGACGATGGCCTTGGGGACGTCGCGGCGCGGCTCCCTGACCTCCTCGGCGATGGCGCCGGCGCTCTCGAAGCCCACGAAGCCCCAGCCGATAAACGCCATCGCGGCGAACAGGCCGCTCCACAGGTAACCGCCGGAACCCTGCCCGGTCCCGAAGGTCTCGAAGACGACCGAGATAGGATTCTCGCGGAAGAACAAGAGCAGCACCGTGCCGATAACGAGGCTGCCGATGATCTCCGCCATGATGCTCCCGGCGAGCAGCACTTTCATGAACGTGCGGCCGACGATGTTGGCGAAGGTGGCGAACGCCACGAGGCCCATGGCAACGAGCAGCTGCGTCCCCTGGGAGAACGGCTCGATCCCTAGGATGGTCGGGACGAACCCGGCCGCGTAGCCGACGGCGGCCATCGCCAGGGCCAACGTCCACATGTAAGCCCACCCCGTGAACCACCCGTAGGTGGCCCCGCCAAGCACGCGCGACCACTGGTAGACGCTCCCCTCCAACGGGTATCTCGACGCGAGCTCCGCCAGCACCAATGCGACGAGGACCTGGCCGGCGAACACGAAAAGGAAGCCCCACCAAGACGCCGGGCCCCCGGCCGCGAACGTGATCGCAAAGATCGCGTACAGGCACACGATCGGGGAGATAAACGCGAAGGCGAACGTGAATGCCGACCACAACGTGAACTCCCGCTTGAGTTCTTGGGCCTTGCCGGCCGGCTCCGCGACGCTCGCCAGGTTATCGCTCTGCATCTCGGACTACCTTTCTCTGCCGTTCATACCGGACCCCCTCGCCGCCCGTGTGGGCCCGCCCGACCCCGAAGACCCTGCCCGGGCCCCCGGAGACCGGCGGACGACGCCCATCACGTCCCCCTCGTCCCTGCCGAGACGTTCGCGCCGGCGTGCGCCGCGAGGGCGTCCAGCACGACGCGGCCCGCGATCGCCGCCGTGCGGCTCGACGCGTCCAGGCTGGGGGCGGTCTCCACGATGTCGAGGCCGACGAGACCGCCCCCGGCGATGCCGCGCACGAGCAGGAGCAGCTCGCGGTTCGTCAGGCCCCCCGGGGTGGAGACGCAGGTCCCCGGCGCGTAGGCGCCGTCCAGCGAGTCCACGTCCACGGTGAGGTAGATCCCGTCCGTGCCGCCGCCCGCGATCTCCAGGGCCTTCTCGACCACGGCGCGCACGCCCATCTCCCACAGATCCTCCAACCAGATGACGGTGATGCCGCGCTCCCGGCAGTACGCGAGCTCCGTTCTCGGGTTCATCCAGCCGCTGATCGCGACGAGGACCATCTTCTGGGGGTCGAAACCCGCGTCCACGGCGCGGGTTATGGGGCAGCAATGGTTGAGTTCCTCGCCGCCGACGTGGGGCGCGGTGTCGAGGTGCGTGTCGATAAGGACGAGGCCCGGGTTGGGGACGTGCTGCTTGACGGCCCGGACGGCGGGTATCGTCACCGAGTGGTCGCCGCCGAGCACGACCGGCACGGCGCCGGCGGCCACGATCTGGCCGATGTCGCGCTCGGAGGCGGCGAAGGTCTTCTCGGCGTTGGCGGGCACCACGTAGCAATCGCCGCAGTCGACGAGGCTTGTCGCCTCCGCGACGTCGAAGTCCCACGTGGCGTTGTAGGTAAGGAACTGGGCGGAGATGTCCCTTATCCCGCGCGGGCCGTAGTTGGCGCCGGTCCTGCTGATCGAGGTGGAATCCCACGGGATGCCGTATATCGCAGCCCCGGCCCCCTGCTCCTTCAGCCGCTCCGCGTTCGCCTCCACATGCGGAACCTTCAGGAACGTACCCGCCAGGCCAGCGTGGAGCACAGAGGCCCACATGGTGCCGTCGTTCCCACCGTTACCCCCGTTCGACATACCCTCTCCTTCCCCGATGATCGTGCCTCTCCCTGCGCAAAAGCGCTCTTGCAACATCGGGCCGAGCCGCTCCTGCCCTAGCGGAACCGACCGGGGACCCAGCGGGCCGTAGGGACGGCCCGAGAACCAGACGTCCAGGATCCTCAAGGACGCGATCGAGACCGCGTTCGGCCACGCGCTCCCGCAACCCGGCCCGAGTGTCGACGAACTTCCCCCGCGGGATGGCGCTCACCGTGCCCGCTGCCCTGCTCTCCACACCCTCTCACCTCTCTGCCCGTTAGCTCGGCGTATCGGACCCCGGCACGGTCCGCCTCTCTTCACGTTGCCTCCGGGTGCCCCCGCGGAGCCGTGTTGACGGTCAGGTTGAAGACGTCCGGCCGCGAGTAGTGGCCCACGGAGTCGAAGGTCTGGTGCTCGGCGGCGATACGGCTCGTGTCGAGGTCGGCGTACAGGATCACCTCCTCGGTGCCGGCCGGACCGGCCAGGTAGTTCCCGTCCGGGCCGACGATCGCGCTGCCACCGGCGAGCAGGAGTTCCCCCGGTTCCATGCCGTCCCCGTGGAAGATCCTGAGGTCGTCCGGCACCTGGTCGCGGCGCAGCACGGAGCCGGCGGCCACCACGAAGCAGCGTCCCTCGAAGGCGTAGTGGCGCGACGCCACCTGGTGGATCTCTTCGACCGCCGGCCAGAGCGCGGCGTGCAGCTCTTCGCCGGCCGCGTGCATCACCTGACGGGCGGGCGGCATCCAGTGCTCCCAGCACACGAGCCCCCCGATCCTCCCCACCGAAGAGTCGAACACGCCCAGGGTGCTCCCGTCGCCCTGTCCCCAGATGAGGCGCTCGGCGTAGGTCGGGATCAGCTTGCGGTGCTTGCCAAGGAGGTGCCCGTCGGGGCTTATGTAGACGATCGTGTTGTAGAGGGTGCCCGAGGGGCGGCTGCTGCCGCGCTCGTTGATGCCCATGACGACCCCGCATCCGGCCTCCGCGGCGGCCGCGCAGAGGGCGTCCGTCGCCGGGCCGGGCACCTCCACCGCGTTGGCGACCAGGCGGGTGAAGGCCTCCTTGGCGGGCTCGTGGTCCCAGAGCGCGGCGCCCGGCGAGACCTCTATCCAGATCGGGAACCCCGGCAGCCACGTCTCGGGGAAGACGGCCAGCTGCGCGCCGTTGGACCCCGCCTCGGCTACAAGCCGGCACGCCTTCTCGACGGAGGCCTCGCGGTCCATGAACACCGGGGCCGCCTGGACCGCAGCGACCTTGTAGACGGGGAATTTGTCGCCCACTACCGGCCCTCCCCAGAGGGGTTCTGCGCGGCGCCGGCGTTCGAGCCGTGGACGATCACCGACCGCGCGACCTCCCCCGCCTCCATCGCCCGGAAGGCGTCGTCGACCTCGTCCAGCGTGCAGGTCCTGATCATCGGGTCGAGGCGGAGCTTGCCGTCGCGGTAGAGGTCGACCAGGAGCGGGAAGTCCACGGGGGGGCGGACCGAACCGTACCAGCAACCCCTTATGGCGATCTCCTGGAAGGTAACGTTCAGCGCGTCGAAGGCGACCCGCGCGTCGGGCGGGGCCATGCCGATCAGGACCGCCTGCCCGCCCCGGCCGACGATCCCTATCGCCAGCTCTATGGTGGCGGGTGCCCCGATCGCCTCGAAGCTGTGGTCCACGCCGTCGCCGCCGACGATCCCGCGCACCGCCCCCGCCGCGTCGGACTCCGAAGGGTTGACGGTGTGGGTGGCACCGAGGGTTCGGGCGAGCTCGAGCTTTCGCGGCTCGGTGTCGATAGCGACGATCGCCCCGGCGTTCACGATCGCGGCCCCCTGCACGCAGTTGAGGCCCACGCCGCCGCAGCCGACGACCGCGACCGTCTCCCCCGGGCGGACCCGTGCCGTGTTGAGCACCGCGCCCACCCCCGTGGCGACCGCGCAGCCCATCAGGGAGAGCTCGGTCAACGGGAGCGAGGGATCGACGGGTATGGCCGCCTGCGCCGGGACCACGGAGAGCTCGGCGAAGGAGGAGGTCGCGATAAAGTGGTGGATGGGAACCCCCCCTTTGGCGAAGCGGACGGTGCCATCGGCCATCGTGCCGACCTCGGACCAGGCGACGTTCTCGCAGATGTTCGGCCTCCCACGCGCGCACATCCGGCAGTGCCCGCAGTAGGGGAGCCACGAGAGCGCCACGTGGTCGCCGGGCCCCACGTTCGTGACGCCTGGGCCCACCTCCTCGACGACGCCAGCCCCCTCGTGGCCGGGGATCGCCGGCAACGGCGAGGGGTGGACGCCCCGGATCATGTGCAGATCGGAGTGGCAGACGCCGCTCGCCGCCATGCGCACGAGCACCTCCCCGCCCTTGGGTGGCTCCACCTCGACGTCCTCGATCACGAGCGGAGCATTATGCTCGTACAGAACCGCGGCCCTCATCTCTACGGGTTCCTCCTCAGAAAGTCTTGGATAATCCTCACCACGCGCTCCGGCTCGTCCTCCTGGGAGAAGTGCCCCGCGGTCTCGATCCGGTGAACCTCGGCGTGGGGGTATACCTCCGTCCACTCCTCGACCACGGAAGGCTCGAAGTCCGGGTCGCGCATCCCCCAGATCAAGGCCGTCGGCACGTCGAGCCCCCGGAGGTTCTTCTCTATGCGCCTCATGGTCGGCGCCGAGGGATGCCCTTCGCCGACCGGGATGTCGCGCGGGAAAGCGAGGGTGCCCACGCGCGAGTTGTAGTCCGGGAAGGGGGCGCGGTAGGCCGGCATTATCTCGGGGAGTTTGTCTTTGTGGTGGATCCCACCCGGCAAGTACCCCTCGACGAAGAGGTTGAGGGCCTGGACCATCGCCTCCCCGACGTGGGGCTGCCGGAACAGCTCCAGGAGCCCATGCAGCCTGGTGCCCTCCGGGTAGAGAAAGGCCCAGGTGTTAAGGATCACGAGGCGTTTGACCCTCTCCGGGTGTTCGACGGCGAAGCCGAAGCCGATCGGCCCGCCCCAGTCTTGCATAACGAGGGTTACGTCGCGCAGGTCCAGGTCGAGCAGGAGCGCGGTGAGGTTCTCGACGTGGCGGGAGAGCGTGTATTGCCCGCCATCGAGCGGTTTGTCCGACCTGCCGAAGCCCATGTGATCCGGCACGGTGCAGCGCCTGCTGTCCGCAAGCCGCGCGACGAACCCCCTGTACACGTAGCCCCACGTCGGGTTGCCGTGCAGCATCACGACCGGCTCTCCGGACCCCTCGTCCACGTAGTGCAGGCGCACGCCGCCGTGCTCGAAGGAGCGCGGATCGTACGGCCAGCTGCCCCCGAAGGTCCAGTCCGGCGCGGTGGGCGCCTGCCCGTGGTCGAGATCAGGGCTCACGCCTTGGCCCTGCCGCTCTCCCCGTAGCCGCCCTTGCCGAGACGCTGCACCAGCCCCATGGTGAGCAGGTAGTGGACGAGGCCGGCGGCGAGGAACGACGGGACCGAGGCGCTCACGAACTCGAAGACGCCTAGCCCTTCGAGGGTTACGGGGTTGAGCAGGAGGTAGTAAACGACCGCGCCCGCTATGAGGGCCACGATGGACGCGGGGTTGAACTCGCCCCAGAAGGCGTAGCGCGAGCGGGAGCTCGGCTCGTACAGGTCGCGCAGCCGCAGCCGTCTGCGGCGCAGGATGAAAAAGTCCACGAGGTAGATGCCCGAGAGCGGCGCGAAACCGAGGCTCGTGTAGACGAGGAACTTGAAGAAGTTGTCGTAGATCGCCGAGGGAAAGAACACCGCCACGGCGGGGATCAGGAAGAACGCCCCGGTCAGCACGGTCCAGCTCACGCGCTCCAGAACCTTGCCGCCCGCCAGCCGGATCGCGAGGCACGTCGAATAGACGATGCTCACGATGCTCGTGACGTTGGCGAAGGCGATAAAGACGAGCGCGAGGGCGCCCAGGGCCGCGCCGCCGAGGGGGACCATCCACACCGTGGGGTCGCTGTCCCCGAGGGCCAGAGCGGCCAGGAGGCCTACGATGGAGGCGACGACCGCCGCGGCGTAGAGCCCGAGCATGTTCGGCCAGAACGAGGTCCGCTGGGTCCTCGTGAGCCGGGCGAGGCTGCCCATCACCGGCCACCACGAGAAGCCGGCGGCCAGGTTGAACTCGATGGCGATCATGAAGTCCAGGGTACGATCGCCGAACGGCTCGATGGGCTTGGCGGCGAGGAGATCCCCCCAAGATCTCTCGGCGAAGATCAAGACGAGCATGACGAGCGTGACGACCGCGAGCCCGGGCGCGACGATCCGGTTCAACCACTTTATGGAGACGGGTCCCTTCACGAGCACGAACCAGGAGATCGCGATGGCGATGAGGGCCATGGCGACGACAAAAGCGCCGTTCGGGACGGCGCTGGTCCCGAAGGCCGCGTTGGCCACGTTGGAGGTGGCCCTGCCGAACATGATCGCGAGCACGGCCGTCCAGCCCATCTCGATCAGGGCGACGAAGCCGAACACGATCAGGCGCGTCCCGTTCTTCCCGAAGACGCTCCTTAAGGACGTGTACTGCTCCAGGCCGTACTTGGCCGACGGGACGCAGGTCGCCAGCGCCATGAGGGGGACCGAGATCACGTTCCCGATGATTATGGCCGCGATGCCCGCCTTTGCCCCCACGAACAGGGCGGTCGAGCCCCCGATGAGGAACGCCCAGGTCGCGATCGCGAGCCCCACGTTGACCCACGTAAAGTCACCGAACCCCCAGATGCGCTCGCCCCGCAGGACCGGGAGGGTGCTGAAGGCGGCCTCCTGCTCGGGGGCGCCCTCCTGCTGAGCCGGCCGCGCGCTCGTCTCGGCCATCCTAGTACCCCCAGACGTAGGCGACTAAGATCGTCAGAACGACGAGCGCCGCGAGCAGGGCGTAGTCCAGCGTCGGCAGGTCGGCACGCGCCGGGTCCTCGTAGTCCTCCGCCTCGACGATCGCGAGCCGCCGCTCGAGCTCCTCGGCGTAGCGCGGGTCGTGGGCCGCCGCGGTGCTCGGCCGGGCGTCCCGCCCTTCGGTTTCTTCGTACTGGCGCTTCACTCTCTCTCCCTTCAATCCTGGAACTCGCCCGCCGCCTCCCGGCGGTGGAGCGTCGATGCCCGCGCCGGGCGCCTCACATCGTCGGGTCGGTGGTCGCCCACACCGAGCCCGCGCGCGGCGTGTCGAGGCGGTAGTCCGTGGACCTTAGGCTGAACAACCGCCGGCCCAACTCGCGGGCGCGGCCCGTGGGGTCGGCGGGGTCCCGCAGCACGTCGCCGCGCCTGTTCCCGATGCCCTGGACGAAACCCACGAACGGGGAGTGGGTGTAGCGGGCGTACTCCTGTACCTCGTGCAGGACGCCGAGCGAGGCGCCGGTGTAGCTCTCCTCGGAGCTGAGCACGAGGGCGAGCTTCTTCCCGACCAGGTCGCCGGCGGTCTTCTCGTTCTCGGGGTAGGAGGCGGCGATGTAGCAGAACATCCGGTCGAAGAACGTCTTGAGCTGCCCCGAGACGCCGTACCAGTATATGGGCGTCGCGAACACGACCCCATCTGCCGGCAAGAATTTCTCGTGGAACAACGCGTCGAAGCCGTCGCCTATCGTGCAGTAACCATCGGCGCTGCGGCACAACCGGCAGTCGCGCAGAAAGGCGCCGAGATGGTCGTCCAGGTGCACGAGTTCGGCGGAGTGACCGGCCTCCCGGACGCAATCCAGCGCCGCGTCGGCCAACAGCCGCGAGTTGCCGTCGCGGCGGGGGCTGGAGCTCAGGGCCAGGACCCTTTTGACGCCCGCGTCCAAGAACTCAGGTCCGCCTCGGGGTGGCGGGCGTGGCGAGGCGCCGCTCCCAAGCCCTGCTCTTCTCCCGCGAGGGGCGGGGCGTGAGCAGGCTGACCACCACGAACGCGACGAAGCTTGCCAGCAGGCCCCAGATGATGGGCCCGTTGGCGAGCAAACCCTGGATGAACATGAGCGCCACCACCACGGTGCTCCCGACCGCTATGGAGGCCAGAGCCCCCGCGGCCGTCGCCCGGGGCCAGAAGAACGCCCCTATGACGGGGACGCAGACGGCGCCGACCAGGAGATCGTAAGCCACCGTCAAAGCGCCAACGACGTCCTTCACGAGCAGCGAGACCACGAGCACGATCACGCCCACGACCAGGGTGAAAAGGCGGCTCACCGCTACCCTGTTGTGGTCGCCTCGGACCAGGAAGCGGGCGTAGACGTCGTTGGCGAGGATGGTGGAGGAAGCCAGAAGCGTCGCGCTCGCGGTGGACATCACCGCCGCGAGGGCCGCCGCGAGCACCAGACCCACGAGGCCCGTGGGGAGGGTCGCCTTCGCCACCTCGGCGAAGGCGTTGTCCGCGGCCTGGAGGTTCGGGAGGATCGCCTTCGCCGCCGTCCCGATCAGGGCGCCAGCCACGCCGTAGAGCAGGCAGTAGACGCCGGCGGCCAGGGTGCCCCACCGGGCCACCCCGTCGTCGCGGGCCGTGAAGACCCGCTGCCAGATGTCCTGCCCGATCATGATCCCGAAAAAGAAGAGCAAGAAATAGGTGAAGATAGTCTGCCAGCCGATCGCCGTCAGGTCGAAGTAGGACGCCGGCAGCTCCTCGCGCATCCCAGAGAACCCTCCGGCCCGAGAGATCGCCAGGGGAAGCAGGACAAAAAAGATGCCGACCGTCATGATCAAGAACTGCAGGATGTCCGTAAGGGTGATCGACCACATGCCGCCGACGACCGAGTAGAGGACGACGATGCCCCCGGCCAGGAGGATCGCGAGGCTCGACGGGAGGCCGAGGATGACGTTGAAGACCGTGCCGATGGCGATGGTCGCCGTGACCGCGACCATCAGGTCGTAGGCGGCGACGATGATGGCGCTGATCAGGCGCGAGGCGCTCCCGTAGCGGACCTCGAGCATCTCGGCGACCGTGTAGATCCCGAGCCGGCTCAGGCGCGCCGAGAGCAGGACGCCGAGCGCGATGATGCCCAGCCCCAGCATAAAGACGAGCCACATTCCGGAGATGCCGTACTGGTAGCCGAGGCTCACCCCCCCGATGGTAGACGCCCCCCCGAGCACCACGGCGCTCAGGGTCCCCAGGTACATCGCGGGCCCCAGACGCCTTCCGGCGACCAGGTAGTCTTCGGCGCTCCTCGCCCGCCGCAAGCCGATATAACCGGCCCCGATCATGAGGGCGAAGTACAGGACGACGACCGCGTAGTCGATCAGGTTATCCACCGTCGCTCCTCCTGCGGGCGACGAGGCTCAGGAGCTCGTAGGCCACGTTGGCGGCCAGCAACGACGTGATCTGCCCGGGCCCGTCGTAGGAGGGGTAGACCTCGACCACGTCGCAGCCGACGATGTCGAGGCCGGCCAGGCCCCGCACGAACTCCTGAGCCTCGCGGCTGGTGTAGCCCCCTATCTCCGGCGTCCCCGTCCCCGGCGCGTAGGCCGGATCGACGAAGTCCACGTCGAAGGAGACGTAAGCCTTCGCGTCCCCCACCCGCTCGCGGATGCGCTCTATGACGGCCGGTATGCCGATCTCGCGCACCTCGTCCGTGGATACCAGGTCGAAGCCCAGCTCGCGGGAGTCTTCGAGGTCCCCCGCCTCGTAGAGCGAGCCGCGCATCCCGACCTGGACTGAGAGCGAGGGGTCGAGTAGCCTTTCCTCGACCGCGCGCCGAAAAGGGGTGCCGTGGTTGTACTTCTGGCCGAAGTAGGCGTCCCAGGTGTCCGCGTGGGAGTCGAACTGGACGAGCGCCACGGGGCCGTGCACCGCCGCGGCGGCGCGAAGCTCCGGCAGCGCTACGGAGTGGTCGCCGCCGAGGACTATCGGGACGACGCCCGCGCGGTGGATGGGCTCCAGTCCCTGCGAGATCCTCTCGTAGCTCTCCTCTATGAAGCCGGGCACCACCGGGACGTCCCCGTAGTCTATTACCGAGAGGTGCTCGAAGATCGAGACGCGCTGGGAGGGATTGTAGGGCCTGAGGAGGTGCGAGACGCTCCTTATTCCCTCGGGCCCGAAGCGTGCGCCGGCGCGGAACGAGGCGCCCGTGTCGAAGGGGGCCCCGACGATGGCGGCGTCCGCGTTCGTCAGGTCTTGCACGTTCGGCAGACGCATGAAGGTGCGCACGCCCGAGAAGCGCGGGGTCTCGAAGGAGTTCGCCGGCTCGTATCGGGTCACTCTAGTTGCCTCCTGTCTGCGTCAAAGGCTCTCGATGCTTTCCTTGAGGGTTCGGACCACGAACGCCATCTCGTCCTCGGAGAGGATCAGGGGCGGGGCGAGGGTGACGACGTTGTTGAAGCCGGCCACCGTGTCGCCGTTCTTGCCGACGATGAGGCCGCGCTCCTTGCAGCCGGAGATGACCTTGCCGACCTTGTCGGGCGCGGCCGGCTCGCGGCTCTCCCTGTCTTCGACGAGTTCTATGCCGAACAGGAGGCCCTTGTGCCGGATCTCCCCGACGTTCGGGTGCTCCTCGAGCCCGCGGAGTTCCTCCCGCAAGCGGTCCCCCATCCGGGCGGAGCGTTCGGGCAGGTTCTCGTCGTCCATGATCTGGAGGTTCCGCAGCGCCAGCGCGCACGCCGCCGGGTTTCCGCCGAAGGTGTTGACGTGGCGGAAGTGGGCGTACTCCTCGGTGCCCTTGAAGGCCTCGAAGACCTCGCGCCTGACGGCGGTCGCCGAGAGCGGCAGGTAGGCGCTCGTTATGCCCTTGGCCATGGTGACGATGTCGGGCCTGACGCCGTAGTGCTGGTGGCCGAAGCGCCTGCCGGTCCTGCCGAAGCCGCAGATCACCTCGTCCACGATGAAGAGGACGCCGTTCTCCTTGCAGATCTCCGCCACGTTCTCCACGTAGCCGTCGGGAGGCACGAGCACGCCGCCGCCGGTGATGATGGGCTCCATGATGACGCCGGCCACGGTCTCGGGCAGCTCCCAGGCGATGGTGCGCCCTATGGACCGGGCGCACTCCATGTTGCACGCGGGACGATCGCTGCAGTACGCGCAGCGGTAACGGTCGGGGGGCGCGACGTGCAGAAAGCCCGGCGCCAGCGGCTCGTAGCGGTGCTTTCTCTGGGCCTGGCCCGTGGCCGCGAGCGACCCGAAGGAGTTGCCGTGGTAGGCCCTGTAGCGGGAGACGAACTTCCACCGGCCCGGCTGGCCGTTCTGCTCGTGGTACTGGCGGGCCACCTTGAAGGCCACCTCGTTGGCCTCGGAGCCCGAGTTGGAGTAGAAGATCACGTACTCGTCGTCGAGCCACTCGTTCAGCTTCTCGCCGAGCTCCGCGGCGGGCCCGTGGGCCATGGTGAGGGGATAGTAGGGGAGTTTCTGGAGCTGCTCGTAGGCGGCCCTCGCGAGCTCCTCGCGGCCGTACCCGACGTTGACGCACCACAGGCCGCTCATGCCGTCGAGGTAACGGTTGCCTTGGGTGTCGGAGATCCAAACCCCCGAGCCTTCCGCCACCATCATCGGCGGCGAGGTCTGCTTCGAACCCGGGTTGAGGCGGCTCAGCGCGTGCCAGACGTACCTGGCGTCTTTCTCCCCTAACCCCCCGGTGTTCAGCTTCTCTGTGTCCATGGAACCTCCTCTAGGGCCCGGCCTCGGTGGGCATCCTGACGGCCTCGGCGGTCTCGGGCTCCGACAGGAAGCGGCTGATCTCCACCTTGTTCTCCGTGAAGAACCTCACCCCGTCCTTGCCCGTCGCGTGCAAATCCCCGTAGAAGCTGTTCTTCACC
>DASYWA010000081.1:0-5489 GCA_035936475.1 Rubrobacter sp.
ACGCCCTACGTCCGGCCGATCTCCGCGGCGCTCCTCGTTGTGGCCGGGGCGTATATAATATTCTACTGGTGGCCGGTCTTGATGGGGGAACCCGCTCCCGTCGGGTAAGCACCCAGAACGTGTCCTCCACCGAGCGATTGCCGTGCTCGGGTCGAGTCCATAACAGCCTCTAAATGTCCAGAGCGTCCGGTAGCCGCGCCACGCTCTCCAGGACGAGGTCCGGTCGGAAAGGCCCCTCTGCTCCCGGCCTGTACCGGCCGGTCTCGACGAGGATGCCGCGGAGGCCCGCGGCCTGTGCTCCACCCACGTCAAGCTCCGGATCGTCGCCGACCATGGCGACCGCGGCGGGGGGTAGGCCCAGATCGCGCAGTGCGAGCTCGAAGAAGGCGCGTTCGGGCTTGCCGACGCCGGTGGCGCGCCGGCCGCTGGCGTACTCCAGGGCGGCCACGAACGGCCCCGCGTCCAGGAAGAGCTCCCCGCCGACCTTCTGCCAGTAGCGGTTCGTCGACAGGGCGATAAGCTCCGCGCCCGCCATCAGGTGCCGGAAGGCCGTGTTCAGGCGGCCGTAGGTAAAACCCTCTCCCACGTTTCCGACGAGCACGCAGTTCGGAGAGTCATGGGTTATCCGGACGCCCTCCAAGTCTTCCAGGAGCGATTCCTCGACCAGCGGGAAGCAACTCAATCGTTCCATCTTGAGCCTCTCGGCAACGGCGGTGGCGGGGGTGAAGATCCGGCCCTCCCCGGCTGAGAACCCAAAGGTTTTCAGCCGGGCGGCGAGCCTTCGCCGGGGCTCGTGGGTGGCGTTGGTTACGAAGCGGTAGCGAATGCCGGCCCGGTCGAGGCGCTCCAGCGCCTCGCGGGCGCCCTCTACGGGACCGTCGTTCGTGTAGAGGGTTCCGTCCAGATCTATGAGTAGACCCTCGACTCGCACGGGGCAATGATATTACGAGGAGGTCCGCTCCGCTTTGCGGGGTGTCAGCGCCCCTGCGCGCGCAGCTGTTCCCTCCAGAGAAGCGCCAGCCCTATCAAGGTCACGGAGCCGAGCAGGGAGACCTGGGCGACGACGGAGACGGCCAGCGCCGTCTCCCGCGATACGGCGAAAGATCCCAGCGAGAGAACGAACGCGTACTGGAAGGGCCCCACGAAACCCGGCCCGGACGGGAGGGTGGTGCTCAGCGCGACCAGGGCGAAGACGAGCACGTACCCGACCGGCGGCAAGGTAACCCCAAAAGAGACCACGACGAGGGCAATGGCGCAAGCGTCCAGCACCCACACGACTACCGTGTACGCGCCGGCCCCCACGAGCTCTCTCGCCGTCGAGATGCCCCTGATACCCCGCAGGAAGGAGTCCAGGCGGCCAGCCAGGCGCCCGTGGAGGGCTTGGGGCAGGAATCCGAACCCCCGCTCGATGACCCGGTGGGCCCGATCCTTCTGGAGGCCGTAGAAGAGGATGCCCGCCGCCAGGGCCACGAAGATCAGGCCCGTAACGAGGGCCGCGCCGCCGAGGTAGCCCTCTTGCGGGAACACGACGAAGACGAAGAGGATCACGCCCACCAGCATCAAGCCGTCGAAGGTCCGCTCCACGACGATGCTGGCCGCCACGCCGCTTCTGCTTATCCTGGCGCGCCGGCCCAGGAAGTGGGCCCGGTAGACCTCACCGGCCCGCGCCGGGAGGACGTTGTTGGCCATGTACCCGACAAAGACCGCGGCCATCAACTCCTTCAACGGGAGCAACTTTTGCACCCGGAGTATGAGCCGCCAGCGCACCGCCCGGACGGGGAAGCTCGAGAGATAGACCAGCGTCGCGGCCGCCAGCCACCCCGGCCGGACGGTCCCCAAGGCGCGCACGGACTCCGAAAAATCTACCTGACGCACGGCCAGATAAACGAAGAAGACGCTGACGAAGAGCCCGGCGAACCTGTACAACCAGGGTTTCAGATAACCCTCCTCGCCCTCGACGGACACCGCCCGCCAGCCTACTCCGCGCCTTCCTTTACCCCGCGAACACCCTGACAGCGTCCCGCTCTTCGGTCAAGAGGCCCGTCGGCGGTTCTCTCCCTTGGGGGTGGGTCGAACGTGGCTTCGACCCACCCGACCGAAAAGGCTGGGCTTAGCCTCTCCGGAGCGATGGTGTGCGCCTCTCGTCGCGATAGTCTACCTAGGAATCCCCACGCAACCCTCGCCGAGGTTCCTTACGAGGCGCTCGAGCCGCGCCGTTCGCGGGCGTCAACGCTTCTTGGGCACCTTCCAGGCGATGGTGTCCTCTAGCACGAATTGCTCCTCGTAGATCACGAGCTCCGGCCGTTCGCCCTTCGGCGTCTGGAAGGTGACGAAGCCGCGCCCACACTCGCCCGGCAGGGGGTTCATGCTCTCGAGCGCGGGTTCCTTGACCTTCGCCTTCCCGCCGAACTCCTCCGGCTGCAAGCGGCCGCCGTCCGGCAGCCGCAGTACGAAGGCGTCCGGGCCTATGTGCATGAGGCTGTTCTCCGAATCCGGTCCGGCGCACCCCTTCACCTCGATGCCCGAGAACTCGAAGCCCCGGTCGGGCTCTGTGTCCTTTACGGTCACGGGCGACTCGTAGGAGAGCACGGCCAGCGTGGTCCCGTTATCCGCGGTCGTCGCCGTGTCGCCCAGGACGAGCCGGGGGTCTTTTGCCGGGGACGACGTGATCTTGTCCTTCCCGTCCGCGTTAGATCCCGTCGAGGCGGCGTTACCGGGACCGCACGCCGCCGATAGCGACACCAGCGCGAGCGTGACCAAGACCAGTACGTGCTTCATGCGAAGCCTCCTATTTTGGGGGCCGGACGGCCCTACCTCTGCCAGTTCTATGCTAAGAAACAATAGTTACAAAACCCTTAATCCCGTCTTACGGAACCCTAAAAAATTTGCGAAACCCGTCGTGGCGCGCCGTTCTCTCGCATCGGGGGTGTAGACTTCCCTGATGCGTCCCAGAGGCTTGTTCGGCGTGCTCGGGTGGCTCCTGGTCAGGTTCCGCTTCTTGGTGGTGCTCTTCTGGGCGGCGGTGGCGCTGGCCGCGTACCTCTACTTGCCGGCGCTCGGCGAGAGCACGAGCAGCAGTCTCTCGGACGTGGTGCCGGAGTCCGCGCCCGCGTCCAGGGCTGAGGCCCAGGCCGAGGGCCTGTCTGGGTCGGTCGAGGCGCCGGCCATACTCGTCTACTCGAACCCCGGGGGTTTCACCGGGGCCGACCTGGAACAGATCAGGGGCGGGATCCGGAGCCTCAACCAGGGGTCCGGGCGGTCCTACGGTCTGCTGCGGGCGGTTCCGCTGGCCGCCCAGAACACCTCGAACCCCACGCGGGTGGATCGGGGGCTGCTGGGCGCCAAGGCGCTGCCCGTCCTGCTCTACTTCGAGGGGGGGACGCGTCTTACGGAGGTCGCGGGTAGCGTCCGGGAGATCCGGGAAGACCTGGAGAGCCCCGGCGCTTTGCGGACCTCGGTCACGGGCATCAGGCCCGTCCAGTACGATACCAAGGTCGCCATCGAGGGGAACCTCGGGCTGGTCACGGTAGTCACGACGCTCGCCATCTTCCTGGTCGTCGCCCTGACCTACCGCTCGCTCGTCGCGCCGCTGGTCCCGCTGGCGAGCATCGGGCTCGCGACGTTCCTGACGCTTCGCGTCCTCGGCTGGGTGGCGTCCGCGCAGGGGACGAGCATACCCGCCCAGATCGAGCCGATAATCGTCGTCTTGCTCTTCGGCGTCGGGACGGATTACGCCCTGTTCTTGCTCTCCAGGACCCGGCAGGCTTTGGAAGAGGGGGCCGGTCGCCTCGAGGCCGCCAGGGTCGGGGTCGAGAAGGTCGGGGGGGTCCTGCTCTCCTCCGCGGCGGTCCTGATCGCCGCGTTCGCCCTGCTGGTCCTGGCGGAGCTCGGCCTCTACCGGGCCCTGGGGCCGGGTCTCGCCCTCGCCCTGTGCATAGTCTTCGTCGTCACCCTGACGCTCGTCCCCGCCCTCCTGGCCGTCGTCGGCCCGGCGGCCTTCGGCGGGAGGAGGCCGGCCCGGCGACGGGACCGGCCGTGGCACGCGATCCTGCGCCGTTCGGGCGTGGTCGTGGGCGTCCTCGTCGTCGGCCTGATGCTCGCCGCCTCGGGTAGCCTCGGCCTGAGGGTCGGCTTCGACCAGCTGGCGAACCTGCCCGAGGAGGCCGCTTCCGTGCGCGGTTACGAGGAGTTGACCGGGGAGTTCCCCGGCGGCGTCCTGGCGCCGGTCAACGTGTTGGTCCGGGGCGAGGACCTGGACGAGAAGGGCGAAGAGCTGCTGCGTCTGCAGAGCGGGCTGCAGGCAGAGCTTCTGGAGGCCGGCGGGTCGGCGTTGACCTTCGGGCCCGAGTACGCGGGGCGCGTCCCCGAGATAGACTTCGTTAGCCCCGACGGCTCGGCGGCCCGCGTGCTGCTGGTCACCTACGGACCCCCCTTCTCGCCCGAAGCGCTGGACCAGGCCGAGCGTTTGCAGGACGAGTTGCCGACGCTGCTGGAGAGGGCCGGTCTCGAGGACGCGACCGGGGTGGTCGGGGGACAGACGGCCCTCTCCGCCGCGGCCCGGGACACCTCGGAGGCGGATCTCAAGCGGGTGGCGCCGCTGCTCTTCGCCGTCTCGTTCGTCGTGCTCGCCCTGCTCCTGCGGACCCCCGTGGCCCCGCTCTACCTGCTCGGCTCGACCGCCCTGAGCTTCGCCGCCACCCTGGGCGTCTGCACGGTGCTCTTCCAGAGCGTCCTCGGGCAGGACGGGGTCGTCTACTACGTGCCCTTCGTGTTATTCCTGCTCCTCGTCGCCCTGGGGAGCGACTACAACATCTTCATCATGGCCGCCGTCAGGGAGGAGGTAGGGAGGAGGCCCCTGAAGGAGGCCGTCCCGGCGGCCCTGGAGCGGACCGGTCTGACCATCAACGCCGCCGGGCTCGCCCTCGCGGCCTCCTTCCTCGCGCTGACCCTCATCCCCCTGCAAGACTTCTTTCAGGTGGGTGTGGCGGTGGCCCTCGGGGTGCTGCTGGACGCGTTCGTGATCCGGACGCTCCTCGTCCCCGCCCTGGTGCTCCTCAGCGGGCCCGCGGGCTTCTGGCCAGCGAAGGTGCGCCGGTGACCATCTCCAGGCGCGGGTTGCTCGTGGGGGCTGGGGCAGCGGTCGTGGCAGCCTCCGTGCCCGCGTGGCTGCTCTCGCGCCGCCCCGAAGCCGGGGCCCAGACCGGACGACCGGAGCACGTGATCCTGGTTGACTGGGACGGCTTCGACCCCGACTACCTCGGCCTGGCGCCGACCCCCAACATCGACTCCCTGGCAAGCCGGGGAAGCCTCTCCGTGGCCGAGGGCGTCTACCCCACCATCTCCAACCCCGCGCGGGCCTCCATGTCCACCGGCGCCTACCCGGAGACGCACGGCAACGCCGCCTACTTTTTCGACGACGAGACCGGCGAGGCCGTGGGCGAGACCCGGTTTCTGGCCGCCGAGACCATCACCCAGGCGCTGGCGGCCGA
>DASYWA010000082.1:0-10738 GCA_035936475.1 Rubrobacter sp.
GGCCGAGCGCTCGGCGCCGCGCTCGCAGCCTTCTGAGGCGTTCGCCGAGGCGTGGCGCAACCGCCAGCGCGAGCAGATAAGGGAGGCCTTGGGCACGCTGCCGGAGGAGCAGCTGAAGATACTGGAGCTCGCCTACTTCTCAGGTTACACCCACGTCGAGATCTCCAACCTCCTCGACCTGCCGCTCGGCACGGTCAAGGGCCGGATGCGCCTGGGGCTCAAGAAGATCAGGGAATACTTCGATCGGCAGGACGTGGCGGTACCCAGATGAGCCCGATGGATGACAGAAGCTTCGACGACCTGAAGGACGCCTACGTCCTCGGCGCGCTGCCGGGCGAGGAACGCGCGACCGTGGAGGCGTACCTGGCCCTGCACCCGGAGCGCCAGGCGGAGATCGACGACCTGGCCGGGGTGGCCGGCCTGATCGCCCTCGCCCCGCCGGAGCAAGACCCTCCCGCCGACCTGCGCCGCAGGCTGATGCAGGTCGTGGAGTCCGAGTCCGCCCGTCCCCGCGCCGAACGCCGGTCGGCGGCGTCGTGGTTCGGCTGGTTGGGGGATTTCCGGAACGTGGCGCTGGGCGCTGCGGCCCTGCTCGTGGTCGGCCTCCTCTCGTGGAACGTTCTGCTGCAGGAGGACGTGCAGGACCTTCGCCGCCAGGTAGAAGAGGCGCGTACCGCGGACCGGGCCCAGGAGGACCAGGCCCAGGAGGACCAGGCCCAGGAGACGCGCGAGATCGAGCTCGGCGGCGCCTGGGCGGAGCAGGGCGCCCACGCGGAGGTGACGGCCCTCAAGGACGACCGCGCCATCCTCGTGGTCGAGGACATGCCGCCCATGCCGGAAGGCCGCACGGGCCAGGTCTGGGTCATCCGCGATGAGAAGCCGGAGCCGAGCGGCCTGCTCGAACCCTCAGGCAACATGGCGGCGACCGCCATCACCACCCCCTTGAACAACGCCGACGCGATAGCGGTGACCGTCGAGCCCGCGGGCGGCTCGGACGAGCCGACCTCGGACCCCGTGCTCGTTAAAGAGCTCTAGAAGTTCTCCTCCGGTCTCGTACTTGGCGGGGTTTATTTTCCGCGCTTGCGGGTAGTAAACGCACCAGGGAATAGAGAGTCGAAAGGAGTGCATATGTCGGTTGCTCGTATTACGGAACTAAGCGCGACCTCGCAGACAAGCTTCGAGGATGCCATCAATCAGGCCATCAGCCGCGCCACCGCCACCCTTCGCGGCGTGGAGGGCGCCTGGATCAAAGACCAGAACGTGCTGATCCAGGACGGCAACATCACCGGCTACAAGGTGAACCTGGCGGTCACCTTCGTTCTGGAGGACGGTTCCTAGGCTGAACGGGGATAGCGAAGTTTCCGCCCCGGCCTCACGGCCGGGGTTTTCTCTTGCCCGCCGGAGGGCGGTTCGTCCGCCGGTCACGGGCGGCTGGTGAGCTTCGGACCTGGGCGGGTGGGAGATCATCGCGGCGGCGCCCCTGGCCGCCCTCCTCGGCGCCTACCTCGGCCTGAGGCTCGGCGTCCCCGCCGGCGTTTTTACGGGCGCGATGGTGGGGGTAGGCCTCCTGCTGGCCGTCCTCGGTTTTCCGTCGGTCCGGACCCCGCCCCTGCTGGGCCAGGCGTTGCAGGTCATGGTCGGGGTGCTGGTGGGGTTCAGGATCTCCCGCGATTCGTTGTCTTCGGGGGCCAGGACGTTGCTGCCGGCGGCCGTACTCGCCGGCGTCTTCCTGGCCTCGGCCGTGGCCGCCGCCGAGATGGCGGTCGGCCTGACCGGGCTCAGGCCGGTCACCGCGCTCTTCGCCGCCGCCCCCGGCGGCCTCACCGAGATGGCGACCATCGGGGCGAGCGTGGGGGCGGACGGCCCGGCGGTCGCCGCCGTCCACCTCTCGCGCCTGCTGCTGGTCATCTTCATCGCGAACATCTTTCTCGCCCGTTCGCGTCCCGGCGGTACCGGAAGACCGGGCTCCGCCGGCCCTGAGACACCCGCGCGGGCCCCCGGCGAAGGCCGGGCGGCTTCGAGGCTCGCGCTGGTAGTCGTCGCTGGCGTCGCGGGCGGCGTGCTCGGCCTTACCCTCACGCCGCTGCCGGCCGGCGGGGTCGTCGGTTCGCTTCTCGGGTCGGGCCTGGCGCGGCTCTGCGTCGCGGGCCGCGTGCCGGAGAAGGGTTTCAACCTCCTCGTACAAGCCTCGGGGGGCGGGATCATCGGCCTCGGCCTCTCCGCGGAGTTTTTCGGGACGCTCCTCCAGTTGGTCGGGACCGCCGCGATCGTCAACACCACGCAGATGCTGGCCTGGGCCGCTGCGGCCTTCCTGCTCGTAAAGGTCTTCCGGTTCGACCCCACCACCGCGACCTTCGCGGCGGCCCCCGGCGGCATGGGCACCCTGCTCTCCGTGACCGGCGAGACCGACGCGGACCTCGTGGCCGTGGCCTTCACCCACCTGTTCCGCCTGAGCGCGACCATAGTGGTGGTCCCCCTACTAGCCTGAGCGTGGGAGGCAGACGGCTCCCACGCGCCGTCTGCTATCAGCCGTCAGCTCTTGCGAAGGCAACCGTCACCGGTTGCGGCGGGGGTCTTGGACCTGGCCGACGGGGTCACACGCACGCGAGAGATGGGCCTCCTGCGACGAGACCGAGGCACGCCCCGATCCCCGGAGGCCGAAAGCCGACGGCTGATAGAAGACGGCTCTACTCGTGGGCGAGCCAGTCCAGCACGACCGCCGCGGTCCAGGACTGGTCGTCGGACCCCAGGGGCTCCCCGGTAAAGGGCTCGTAGTATTCCGCGAAGTGGCCGGCTGAGAACCCGCCGAGCGCGGCTTCGCGAAGGGAGGACGCCCTCTTGTGCTCGCCGGCGCGGAGCAGTGACCACCAGATCAACCACGCCATCACCGGCCATACGGGGCCGCGCCAGTAGCTGCGCGGGTGGAAGCGGGCCTCATCCGGGCTGGTAGAGGGCGGCAAAGGACGCCGCAGGTCCGGGTGCCCGAGGAAGCTCCCGGAGTACAGGGCCTCCGTCATCTCCCCCAGGCTGCCCTCCCCGAGGCCGCCGGCCACCAGCGGCGCGAACCCGGCCACCGTACGTACCCGGACCGGCTCCCCGGCCCGCAGGTCGTAGTCCAGGCAGAGCCTCGATTGGGCATCCCGACGGGCCTCCAGGCCCGCCCGGCCTCGGTCCGCTTGGTCCGAGACCTCCTCCCGCTCCTCCCCGGGTGCGCCGACGATCTCGCCTATGCGCAGCAGGGCCTCGTTGGCGGCGACGAGGATGGCGCTGAAGAGGACGTCCTTGACCAGGAAAGGGTGGTCTTCGTAGACCCTTGCCTCGTCGCAGCGGGCGTCCTTGATCCCCTTCACCAGCCAGATGTACCGGGCGTACTCCTCGTCCGTGGGGCGTTCGTCGGGGTCGTCCACGTGCCCGAGGTCCAGGCGCCTGAAGGGCGGCATCTCCCCCACCTCCACCGCCGCCAGAGGCGCGTCCCAGCGGGGAGAGTTGTCCGTGCCGCTCTCCCAGGGGTGGTAGATCGTCACCAGGCCCGACCCCTCCGGGTCCCTCGCGGTCGCCAGGTAGCGGTGCCAGTGGAGGAGCTTCGGGTAGATCTCGCGCAGAAACGCCCCCGCCGCGTCCCTGTCGGGCCGGCGCGCGGTCTCGAAGACCTTCAGGGCGCCTATGGCGTGGGTCGGCGGCTGGCAGAGGGCGCTGGTGTACGGAGGCGCGGGGGGCGCGTCGGGGAAGAGCCCGGCGCTGACCCAGTGCTCGGGCCCAGGGAAGTAGCTTTCGGGCGGGGCGCTCGGGTTGAAGACGATGTGCGGGATCTTGCCGTTCTTCCACTGGTGCCGGAAGAGACCGCGCAGTTCCTCGGCCGCGCGGCGGGTGTCCACGTGGGCGAGGCCGATGGCTATAAAGCCGGCATCCCAACTCCACTGGTGCGGGTAGAGGTTCGGGGCGGCCCTCGTCCATCCCCCCATGTCGTTGCGGCGCAGCACGTCCGCCGCATCCTGGAAGAGCCCGGAAGAGATCGCGGCATCCATTAAGTCATCTATGCTACCAAAAAAGGCACCCCGGGGCGTTGGGCGGGACGGGCCGGGGCGGTGTATCTTCTGGGCATGATCCGGTACGGATACCCGGCCCAGAACCTCACGCTGCCGGCGACCACCAACCGCACGCTGAGGCTGGCGAGCCTCGCGGACGCGGAGAAGGTGCGGGCCCTCGTCTGGGAGAACCTGCTGGGGCTCGAGGCCATCGTCCGCTGGAACGCCGAGCGCGGCATCCGCCTCTTCAGGATCGGGCAGGGCCTGATCCCCTTCGCCTCCCACCCGGCCTTCCCCTACGACTGGGCCGAAGAGCACGGCGACGACCTGCGCGCCCTCGGCGCGCTCGCCCGTTCTTTGGGCGTCCGCCTGAGCATGCACCCGGGCCAGTTCATCAACCCCGGAAGCCCGAACCCCGAGACGGCCCAGCGCAGCCTCGACGAGCTGCGCTACGCCACCCGCGTCTTCGACCTCATGGGCAACGACGGCGACGCCGTCGTCGTGCTGCACCTCGGCGGCGCCTACGACGACCGGCCCGCTGCCATCGCCCGCTTCGTCGAAGCCCTGAGGCCGGAAGGGGGCATCAGGCGCTACCTGGCGCTCGAGAACGACGAGCGCATCTGGACGGTGGAGGAGATCTGCGCGACGTCGCGGACCCTGGGCATACCCGCGATCGTGGACAACCTCCACCACGCGCTGAACCCCGGCGGCCTCTCCCTCGGCAGGGCGCTAGACCTGGCGCTGCCGACGTGGGAGGCGCGCGGGGCGAGGCCCAAGGTCCACCTCTCGAGCCAGGACCCGACGAAGCGTCCCGGCGCCCACGCCCACTCCATCGAAGCGGCGGATTTGGCCGCGCTCCTGGATGCCCTCGGCGGCCGGGAGACGGACGTGATGGTCGAGGCCAAGGGCAAGGAGCTAGCCCTCCCGGCGCCGAGGGCATCCGTCGTCTAGAGTAGGAGGGGTATGCACCAGAACCCGGGACCAGAAGAGATCCGAAGCCTCCTCTCGGGGGCCCGGACCGTGGCGGTCGTCGGCCTCTCGGACAGGCCGCACCGCACCAGCCACGCCATCGCGCGGGCGCTGCAGGGCTTCGGGTTCAGGATCTTCCCCGTCAACCCGAACCTCGATGGCCCGGTGCTCGGCGAGGCGCCTTACTCCGTGGTGCGGGAGATCCCGGATTCGGTGGACGTCGTGGACGTGTTTCGCAGGGGCGAGACGGTCTTTCCGGTCGCCGAGGACGCCGTGGCCGCCGGCGCAAAGGTGCTCTGGATGCAGTCCGGCGTCGTGAACGAGCCGGCGGCGGCCTACGCGCGCGAACACGGCCTCACGGTGGTCATGGACCGGTGCATCAAGGTGGATTACGCTTATTTGGTCGGAAGATAGGGAGGCAGCGTGGCAAGGGTCTGTGTGTTCGACGTCAACGAGACTTTGCTCGACCTGGGGGCGCTTGACCCGCTTTTTGAGCGGGCCTTCGGCGACGCCGCCGTGCGGCGAAGCTGGTTCTTGCAAGTCCTGCAGTCGGCCCTCGTGGCGACCGTGACGGGCGCGTACGCGGACTTCGGCGCCGTCGGCGCCGCCGCGCTGGAGATGACCGCCGAGCGCCAGGGCGTCCAACTCTCGGAGGAGGACCGGCGGGGCATCCTCGGCGGCATGCGCGAGCTGCCCGCCCACCCGGAGGTGCCCGCGGCCCTGGACCAGCTGCGCGACGCGGGCCTGAGGCTGGCCGCCCTCACGAACAGCACCGCCGAGGTGGCCGAGGCGCAACTGGAAAACGCCGGGATCTCGGACCGGTTCGATATGGTCCTCTCCGCCGACTCGGTGCGGCGCCTCAAGCCCGCGCCGGAGCCCTACCGCGCCGCGGCCGAAGCCCTCGGCGTCGAGATCCCGCAGGTGCGGCTCGTCGCGGCCCACGCCTGGGACGTGGCCGGCGCCCTGCGCGTGGGGTGCGCCGCGGCCTTCGTCGCCCGTCCGGGCATGGTACTCGACCCGCTAGTGGAGACCCCGGACGTCGTCGGGGCCGACCTCTCCGAGGTCGCCGCTTCGATCGTCGCCGCCGAGACGTAGCGTCGGAGCCGTCCCGGGCCTTGGATGCCGCCGGCCGCCTCCCCGTGCGGATGTTCTTCTACGGGACGCTCAAACGCGGCGGGCGCTACCACGCCTACTGCCGGGGAGGTCTGATGACCGCCGAGGCCCGCGTCCAGGGGTTCCTCTACGACCTGCCGCAGGGCTACCCGGCGATCGTCGTGCCCGAGGAGACGGTCCTGGCCGTCGGCTCCGACGACCCGCTGGCCGACGCGCGTGAGGCGAAAGGCTTGACCAGATCGGCTCTGACGGAGCCCAAGGCGCCGACCATCCACGGGGAGCTGTACGTATTCGACGACCCGGAGGAACGGCTGCCCGCTCTGGACGAGCTGGAGGGCTTCTCGTCCAACAACCCGTCGAGCCCGTACCGGCGCGTGCTGATTCCGGTATGGGCCGATGACGGCGGCGCGACGCTGGCCTGGGCCTACGTGGCCCGGCGCCCGCAGGGGACGCACGTGCCCGGCGGGCGCTGGCCCGCCTGAGGGCACGTAAGGGGCGGGGAATCCCCGCCCCTTAGCAATCCTAGGAGCTGGACCCCTGATCGTCGGCGTCCACGACCTCTTCGCGGATGACGCGGCGCCGGATCTTGGTCCGACCGCCCTCCTGGTAGGTCTCGGTCTCCTCGGTCTCCCGGGTGGTCGCCGGCTGTGAGCTCTGCCCCGCGCCCCCGGTCGTCCCCGAGGTACCCGACGTCTCGCGCCGCTCCTCGGCGCCCCCCGAACCGCCGGTCTGTTCGTAATAACCCGTGCCCGAAGAGGTTTCGCGCTCGCCCGAGGAGGTCTCGCTCGACGACCCGCGGTCCCCGCCAGGCGCGTACCCGGACGATCCGGATTCCCGGTCTTCGTCGCTGTCGGAGGCGCCGGCCCCGGCGACCGAGGCGCTGCTACCCGCGGCGGCGCCGTAAGAGCCGCCGGAGCCGCTTTCCAGGGACTCGAGGCCGAAGTGGCGCCGGATGCGCTCCTCGTACTCGGCGGTGACGTCCTCGTCGTCGTCGAAGCTCGGGGCGTCCTTGACGTGGTCCTTTGACTCGGAGACCTCTATGGTCTTCTCGCCCTCGTTGACGCGGACGATCTCGGTCGGGATCAGGGTGGACTTCCTGCCGAGGAAGCCGAGCTTGACGCCGATGTACTCCTCGTGGTCCTTCTCGTCCACGAAAAGGTCGTCGACCTTCCCGATCTTGCTCCCCTGGTTGTCGTAGACGGTGTAGTCTTCGTACTTCTCTTCGAGCTCCCGCAGACGCTCTTCGCTCGCCATCTCTCCTCCTCGGTGATGCTTTCCCTTTCCGTGCACCTCGATACCCGCGCCTCGTCCGCGACTAAACATACGGGCCCGCCGCCCCGAACGGCTTGCTAAACTGCCGAGAGGTCTCCTTTCGGGGGTGGTCGTGTCGTCGGTATCGGAGAACGATAGGGTCTTGTCCGTGGACGTGGGCTCGTCCTCGGTGCGCGCGGCCCTGCACGACGCCTCTGGCGACGCTGTCGATGGCTCCGAAGTCAAGCTGGAGCACGAGTTCGACAATACCGCTGACGGCGGCGCGACCACGGACCCCGACGGGATGCTGGAGCTGGTAGCCCGCGCCATCGACGGCGTCCTCTCGCACGGCGGCGACGCGCGCATCCTGTGCGTGGCGGTCGGCACGTTCTGGCACTCGGTCTTGGGCGTGGACCGCGACGGCCGTCCGACCACCCCGATCCTCACCTGGGCCGACCGCAGGGCCGCGGGGGCCGCCCGGGACCTCCGGGAGCGCCTCGACGAGAGGGCCGTCCACCGCAGGACCGGCGCCCCGCTCCACTCCAGCTACTGGCCGGCCAAGCTGCTCTGGCTAGCGAACGCCGACGGGGAGGCTTTCGGGCGCACGCAGCGTTGGCTCTCCCCCGCCGACTACTTCTACGCCCGCCTCTTCGGCGGCCCGCCCACCACCGGCACCTCGATGGCCTCCGCAACCGGCCTCTACAACCAGAACCGCAACCGCTGGGACGCGCCGACGCTCGAGGCCCTCCCGGTGGACGAGGCGCAGCTACCCGCCCTCTCCGACGAGCCGCGCGCGGGGCTCGCGGGCGAGTGGGCGCGACGCTGGCCCGCGCTCCGGGAAGTTCCCTGGTTCCCGGCGGTCGGGGACGGCGCGTGCTCCAACGTCGGCAGCGGTTGCACGGGGAGCGACCGGCTCGCGCTGATGGTCGGCACGAGCGGGGCGATGCGGGTGCTGTGGAAGGCCGATACGGTCGAGGTACCGGCGGGTCCCTGGTGCTACCGGGCGGACCGAAGACGCTTCGTCATGGGGGGCGCGCTCTCGGACGGCGGCAACCTCGTCGCCTGGCTCAGGGAGACCCTGCGCCTGCCGGACCCCGAAGAGACAGAGAGGCTCCTCGCGCGGATGGAGCCGGACGCCCACGGCCTGACGTTCCTCCCCATCCTGAACGGGGAGCGCGGTCCGGCGTGGGCCGACAGGGCCAACGGCACCATCTCGGGCCTCGCCATGACCAACACGCCCGTCGAGATCCTGCGCGCCGCCATGGAGGCCGTCGCCTACCGCTTCGCCCTGATAGCCGAGATGCTCGAAGGGGCCTCTCCCGGCGACAAGCAGGTCATCGCCACCGGCGGGGGCCTCCTCGGCTCGCCGACCTGGACCCGCATCATGGCCGACGCCCTCGGCCGCCCCGTCACCGTCTCGGGCGTCGACGAAGCCTCGGCCCGCGGCGCGACCCTCCTGGCCCTCGAAGCCCTGGGCGGGCTCGGCATAGAGCAACGCGAGTCACCCCTCGGCGAGACCTTCGAGCCCGACCCTGGCCGGCACGAGGTCTACCGCGAAGCCCTGGCCCGTCAACGCCGCCTGTACGAAGCGGTTTTGTAGCGGTCAGCTTTCAGCTATTAGCTTTCAGGAAGTCGTCAGTAGCGATGCGGGTTTCGACCACTACGGCGGTTTGCAGAAAGGTTTCCTGCAGGAAGGCTTCAGCAATTACCTCAAAACCTCAAAGCCTTGTGCCTCCGAGCACCTCGACCTCGACGATCATCGCCCCGTCGAGCAAGAGGCTCAAAGTGTATGAAAGCCGCTGTAAGGACCGTCGTCTGGCGTAGATAAGTAGCGGCCAGCCGCCAAAAAGCTGATGGCTGACCGCTGATGGCTGATGGCTGAAAGCGTGAACGCGCTAGCGTTCGCTCATCGGCACGTAGTCGGCCTCGCGGGGGCCGGTGTAGATCTGGCGGGGGCGCGCGATCTTGAACTCGGGGTCGTCCATAAGCTCCAGCCACTGGGCCGTCCAGCCGGGGGTCCGGCCGATGGCGAACATGACGGTGAAGGCCTCGGTCGGGATGCCCATGGCCTCGTAGATGATCCCGGACCAGTAGTCCACGTTGGGGTAAAGCTTGCGGTCGGTGAAGTACTCGTCGTCGAGCGCCCGCTTCTCGAGCTCGATGGCGATGTCCAGGAGCGGGCTGCTCTTGCCGGTCGCCTCTAGTACCTCGTCGACGTGGCTGCGGATGATGCGGGCGCGCGGGTCGTAGTTCTTATAAACCCGGTGTCCGAAGCCCATGAGCCGCTCGTTGCCGTCCTTGACGCTTTGCAAGAAGTCGGGGATGTTGTCGACGGACCCGATGCGCTGGAGCATCTTGAGGACGGCCACGTTGGCGCCGCCGTGCGACGGACCGTACAGCCCGGCCACGCCCGCGGTCACGGAGGTGAAGGGGTCGTTGATGGCGCTCCCGACTACCCTCACCGCGGCGGCCGAGCAGTTCTGCTCGTGGTCGGCGTGGAGGATGAAGAGCACGTCGAGCGCCTTCTCCAGCCTGGGGTCGGGCTCGTAGCGCGGCTCGGCCATCTTGAAGAGCATCGAGAGGAAGTTGCCCGTGTAGGTAAGGTTGTTGTCGGGGTAGACGTAGGGCAGGCCGAGGCTGTGGCGGTAGGCGAAGGCGGCGAGGGTCGGCATCTTGGCTATAAGGCGCACCGCGGAGACGTAGCGCTGGTAGTCGTCGGAGGTGTCCCGGGCCTCCGGGTAGAACGTCGAGAGCGCGCCGACGCTCGCGAGCAGCATGCCCATGGGGTTGGCGTCGTGGCGGAAGCCGTCCATGAAGCGCTTGATCATCTCGTGGACGTAGGTGTGGTGGGTGACGTCGTAGACCCACTCGTCGTACTGTTTCTGGTTGGGCAGGTGCCCGTAGAGCACCAGATACGCCACCTCGAGAAAGTTAGAGTGCTCGGTGAGCTGCTCGATGGGGATGCCCCGGTGCTCCAGGATGCCCTTATCCCCGTCGATGTACGTCACGGCGCTGCGGGAGCTCGCCGTGTTGGTGAAGCCGGGATCGTAGGTCATCAGGCCGAAGTCCTCTTCGTCGACCTTGATCTGGCGCAGGTCCAGCGCCCGGACGGTCCCGTCTTTGATCTCGACGTCGTAACTGCGACCGGTCCGGTTGTCCGTGATAGACAGGCTATCTGCACCCGTCTCGGTGCCGGCCCGCCCGTTTCCCGTGCTCTGCGACTCTTCGCTCAAAGGCGCCCCTTTCTCAGAAACATGGACGGATTATATATGTTTACCTCACATAGATGTGTGTCCGGCAACGGTCCGTCGCGTGCGGACATTATCCCCCAACATCGGGCAAAGGAAAAGTTCGCGCGCGGTTGTGGGCCCGACCGGCCG
>DASYWA010000083.1:0-2873 GCA_035936475.1 Rubrobacter sp.
GCGCGAGCAGGTGGACGCCGCGCTCGAGGCCGAGGAGGGGATGGCCAGCAACGCCCCCTACCGCGAGGTGGACGAGCGGCGCTTCGACCTCTTCGTGATGCGGGCGGACAGGCGGGCGCAGATGGGCGAGCCCAAAGGGCCGGAGAGGCCGGACCGCTCGATGTTCACCTAGCCGAAGCCAGCCCCGCTACAATTCGGCGGTCCTGGCGTTCCAATTCCCTGCGCCGGGGCTCTATTTATGCTCTGATATATCCATCCAAATCCGGATAATGCCGGCCGCCCGGGTGCGCGATTATTAGGAGGCGACGTTATCCTGGATGCGCAGTTCTGAGAACGCTTATAAGGCGAAGTTCCGCTAATCGGGCTTCTCGGAAGTCTGCGCAGCTCCCGTCCTAGCTTCTCTAGGGCTCGCCTGCCGCCAATACTCGCCAAAAGTGCTACGTCCCCCTTGCGGACCTTGATCGCGGGGTCGGCCCGCCGCGCTTCGGCGCGGCTAGGAGGGTCCGGTGCCGACGAGCCCGAGGTCTATGGCCCGCACCACAGCCTGGGTGCGGTCCGAGACACCTAGCTTGCGGATCACGCGCTCCACGTGCGTCTTCGCCGTCGGCCTGGCTATCACGAGCTCCCGCGCTATCTCTGGGTTCGTCCGTCCTTGGGCCATGAGCCCCAGCACCTCGAGCTCCCGCCTCGTGAGGTGCTCGGCGGGCGGCCGGCGAACGGACCCCGCCGCCGGTGCTTCGCGGCGGGCGCCGCCGGCCTTCTCGGAGAGCCTCCGGATGAGCCGAGCGGCCAGCTCCTGGTCGAGCGGGGACTCGCCCCCCAAAGCCCTGCGTATTGCGCCGATGAGCCGCGAGACGGGCGCGCCCTTCAGGACGTAGCCGGCCGCCCCCGACTGTATGGCCTCGAGCAGGCACTCGGGCTCCTCGTGGGAGGTGACCATCAGGACGCACACGCCCGGCATCTCCGCCTTGATCCTGCGGGTCGCCTCCAAGCCGTCCATGACGGGCATGGTGACGTCCATGAGCACCAAGTCGGGGCGCAGCCTGCGGGCCTGCTCGATGGCCTCCCGGCCGTCGGCCGCCTCGCCCACCACCTCGAGGTCGGGTTGGGTCCCTAGCACGAGGCGGAAGCCTTGCCTAATCACGTCGTGGTCGTCGGCGAGCAGCACCCTGGCCGGGGCGCCGCGCGCCGCCGAGGAGGGGACCTCTCGTGCCCCCGACTCGCCGCGCGTGCCTTCTACGGTTTCCTCGACCATCGTGCCTCACTTGCTTGGGTCGGGCGTCCCCGCCCGCCTTTCCTCACGTGTCCTCGAGGATCAGCGGTTGGAGAGGACTACCGAAGCTCCGCGGTTGCTAGTTCAGGATTTGCAGCAGCAGAGACCCAAAAAGGTAGGTCGTCAGGGCGCACGAGCCCAACAAAGCTGCTCCAGCCACTCACGTCACCGCCAACACGATTGGTACCGGCAATTCGAGGAACCGTTCGTACGAAGATACTACTGGTCCCTCTTCTTGCTCGACATGGCCGCTGGGGGCTTGGTCCTCGAGGACGATCCGGGTCGGGCTGTGCGAGCGTCGCGCGCGCTCCGAGGTACTCGGGTGGGCATATCCAGAGGACTCCATGATGCTCCTTTCGGTGACCCGGCGGCCTCTTCTGGTAAGAGGCCCGTGGCTTTGCGCCCCCGCCTCGCGGCGGGTTTGCCTTTGTCGCGGAACGTTCGCATTTTACCCTATACACCCAAGGCGGGGGAAGACGGATACACGAGCTTCGCGTGTAGGGGATCTCAGATGTTTCTAATCAAGAACACGCGTATTCTAGACTGGGGCGAAGCGAAGAGCCGGGCCCGGATGATAGGAGAAGGGGTGGGCCCGGCCCGCTGATGGGGCAACCGACGGACGGCTGGTGCCCCCCTCCGCCGCCCGCCGGAGTATCCATAGTTATGCGTCCGAGCAACCCGATAAATACACGAGATGATGAGATAAGGACCTAAACCGTAACGGTCTTGGCCCCCGCCGCGTCCGAAAGAGTAAGATGGGCCGCCCCGAGGGGCCCGTCCGCGGAAGGAGCGCCGAGATGCCCGAGAACACCGGGCGCCTGCAGGCCCAGCTGCGCGCCGCGTCGGGCCGCACCTCCAAGCTCCTAAAGGACTCGGACGGCATCGAGGCGGTGGTGGAGGTGCCGGGGAGGGGCATCCTGATCCTGAGCGTGCAGGGCGGGGGCGGGTACTCCCTGCGGGCCCGCACCGAAACGCAAAACCGGGGTCAAGAAGCCGCGGGAGGCGACCTGGTGGCGGTGGGGGTGCTGGGCCCAGAGGGGGTCGTCTCCGTGGTGCCGGGGTAGGCGTTCCTGCGCATCCGCGTGCGCGCATATTTATACAGGGCCACAACATGTGGCGTCGCCTTGTATGCTACGGGCCGGGATTCCCCCGGGTCCCGCGACCCGAAGGGCCCGGACTATGCAGGATGCTGGATGCGGACTTCGGAGAACAACCCTTCTAGGCACTTGGTGAATAGGAGATAGGAGTATTCAATCCAAGGGGGCATCCCCGAGTAGAGCAAGCCCTGCGCGCCCTCCTATTGTGCGACATCCGGTTGGGCGATGTCTATGCTCACGAAGTCCATCGAGCCATCGAACATGTCGTCGAACGGGTCTGCCTTCTTGGCTCCCACCATCACTCCGCTCTCGTTGGCGATCGAGCCCGCCGACCCCGTCCCGGTGAAGGGTCTCCCGTCCACCTTCGCCACCACCGAGGTGCTCGTCTTTGAGCACCGGAGCGTGTGCCAGTTCCCGTCGACGATGTCGCGGTCGGCTACCTTATTCACCGAGGCCTCGGTTCCCCTGAAGGAGCAGTGAAGCTTGCCGACCGTGGGGTTCGC